>JACMLR010000201.1 GCA_014379515.1 Chitinophagaceae bacterium | reverse complement strand
CCAGTGTCTATTTAATGTGTTTGATGCGAATCAACACGGTTTTCGCGTACGTTTGTAATCGTTAATATGTTTGATGCGAAACAACAAAATGTTTCGCACCGCTTGTCTTCATTCTGTCTCCTGTATTCTTTATTCTTTATTCTGTATTCTTTATTCTGTATTCAACATTCTACATTCAATATTCTACATTCTATGAATCCCCCCCATCACTTGCAAATGCTGCAGCAGCATAATCGTTTTACCGTCTTTTATTTCTCCCTTTGCCATCATGTCAATGGCCTGTTGAAAAGGCAATTCAAGCACTTCAATATCTTCCTGTTCTTTTTCGATTCCACCGCCTGCATTGACCTTCATCTCTTTGGTGTATTCTGCAACGAAGAAGTAAAGAATTTCAGTAACTGAGCCGGGGGACATGTACGCTTCGTAGACCTTTTTTATAGCAGAAATTTTATAGCCGGTTTCTTCTTCTGTCTCACGGCGAATGCAGTCTTCTGGGTTATCCAAATCCAACAGGCCCGCACAAGTTTCAATCAGCATTCCTGTCTCGTTTCCATTTACAAATGTTGGTAAACGGAACTGCCGCGTCAAGATCACCGTCCCTTGTTCTTTATTATATAATAATATCGTGGCCCCATTTCCCCGATCGTAAACTTCACGCGTTTGTTTTTCTATTGAACCAGTTCGCTTTGTAAATTCATAAACGTACTTGTACAGTTTGTACCAATTGTTTGACAACAATTCAGTACTTAAAATTTTCGGCTGCCCATTCATGTTGATAAAATCTTTTCAACAAATGTAACAGATATTTCGAACCTTGCCTATCCGTGTTACTCGCCTCCTAAAACCTTCATCGCCTTTTCGATATTAGTTGACGAATTTAATACGGATAGGAATAGGTCCCCTTTTTTCTCCAAACGTTTAAAGATATTGTCAATGGTAAATTGAGAAGGATGAAGTTTATGATTTACTTCTTTCCATTCCAGCGGCGTTGACACCGAGGCGCCCGGAACGGGACGTAGACTGTAGACCGACGCAAGGGTTTGACTGCTGCGGTTTTGCAAATAATCGATATATATGCGCGGTCCGCGTTTTTTGAGTGACCGCTCCAATGTTGTTGTTTCGGGCAATTGCTCCTGAACGAGTGACGCAACTAAGTGTGCAAAGTTCTTCACCGTTTCATAAGGATATTTATTTTTCATCGGCACGTAGACGTGCAGACCGGATGATCCCGATGTTTTGCAAAATGCTTCAACACCAGCCCGGCTCAAAACCTTACGGGTTGCCAATGCAACATCAACAACTTCCTTGAATGTATTCTTCGATGATGGATCAATATCTATTACCATCCAGGTGGGATGATCCGGCTTCTTCGTTGTGCTATTCCATGGATTTATTTCAATGCAACCCAGATTTGCAACATAAAGCAACGTTGCTTTATTGTTGCCGACGATATAATCAACAATTTTGTTAGAACTGTCAGTTTTCACTTTGTACACATCAACAAACGAAGGTGCGTTCTCACCCGCATCTTTATGAAAAAAACCGTCATCGCGAATCCCATTTGGATTTCGCTTCAGCGAAAGTGGTCGCCCTTTCAAATAAGGCAACATCACCTCACTTATTTTATCGTAAAAATCGATCACATCGCCCTTTGTATACCCTTCATCAGGCCAATATATTTTATGACGATTTGTAAAAGCAACACGATGTTTGCCAACTTTCATTTCGCCGTTTCGCTGTACATCTTTAATATCTGCCACAATTTCCTGGTTTACTTTTGATGATTTTTTTTCGTCCCTCAAGCGCATGAAAACCGGGTGCCTGAAAATTTTATCTCTCGTAACTTCTGTATAACCAATATCCGCAACAAGCGATGGCTTTAGCCATGTGACCTCCCCGTTTAATGGCACTTTGGTTTTAAATGGCGATTGATCGGTTTGAAGAGCGGTCATCGTTTTTTTTAGTGTAGCAAGCGTTTCATGCGAAAACCCTGTGCCAACATGCCCTCGATAAATCCATTCACGTCCCTCTTTATTAGCAAGAATTAGTGATCCGAAATGAGACCGCTCGCCTTTTGGTGCAGTATAGCCGACAATCACCGCCTCAGTACTTTGAACATTTTTGATTTTAAGCCAATCCTTACTTCTGTAACCTTTTTTGTAAAGGCTATCTTTTCGTTTGGCCATGATTCCTTCAAGCCCTTGCTTTTTTGCCTGATCAAGGAAACCCATACCTTCTTCGTCGATGTGATCACAATACCTAATAACTGGATTTTTCTTAAGAAGTTTTTTCAACAACTCTTTTCTCTCAATCAAAGGAAGATTCAGGAGGTCCTTTCCTTTAAACGATAGCATATCGAACACGTAATAAATAAGAGGCAGGTTCAGGTGATTCTCATAATGCTGCAACTTTTGAAAATCGGGCATGTTTTTATCATTCAGCAGAACGATCTCCCCGTCTAGTACTGCATCGATTTTTAGTTTTTTGAGCGACTGCAATATTGCAGGGAAACGACTGGAAAAGTCAATCCCATTTCTTGAATAAAAACGAACGTTGCCGTTCTGCAATTCGGCGACAGCCCGATATCCATCCCATTTTATTTCATAGATCCATTCTGGATCATCAAAAGGTGTTTTCGTGATTGATGCAAGCATTGGTTCAATAAAGCCATCAACCTTTTTTGCTTTTCCGTGTCGAATAGAAGCGATTGATTTCGGATTGGTAACCTTGTCGTTCACCTGTTCTGCATCGTAAGCGGTCGTCACCGCATATTCGTCCTTGTGTTTGATCATTAACCAATTTCTTTTATCCTTCAAACGTATTAGTGCAAACTCTCCTTTCAGCTTTGCACCTTTCAATGCAAATTTCAACTGCCCGTTCCTTAACCACTTTAATGCTTCCTTTTCAGTGATTGGGTTATGCTTTTCATCGACAGGCTGAAATGTTCCGTTGTCCCAAATCGTCATCTGGCCAGCACCATAATTCCCTTCTGGGATAGCTCCTTTGAAACTTAAATATTGGACAGGATGATCTTCAGTTTGTACAGCAAGGCGCTTAGTCGCAGGTGTAAGAGAAGGGCCTTTTGGGATTGCCCACGATTTTAGAACACCATCCAATTCTAAACGCAAGTCATAATGCAGACGTGTTGCTTCGTGGCGCTGAACGACGAAGCGAAACTTTTGAGAAGTATCTTTTTCGCCGCGTGGTTCTGAAGTCTCCTTAAAGTTCCGCTTCTTATTGTACGTTACAAGACTCATGAAGCTTTCCGTTTAGACGGAGTCAAACTTGCTTTTAATTGTTCCATCAAATCCTGCGTTTTAGAAGCCACAACTTTCATAGGTTTGAATGGAACTGACTTGCCTTTTGCTTTAAGTTTGATGATTTTTAAAAGTTTGTCAGTGTACTCATCTTTGTATTTAGATACGTCGAATTTTTGTGTCAATTGATCAATTAATGTCGTCGCCATCTTTAGTTCTGCTGGTTTGCTTTTCGTTGATGGGAGGTTCAGATCTTTATGTGACCGTATCTCCTGCGCAAATCGAATTCGATTTAGGATCAGTACGTCATCGGTCGCTTTGATGATACACATATGTTCGCGATTATGCATCACAAATAATCCGACTCCAGCTTTTCCGGTTTTCTTCAACGCTTCGCGAAGCAAAGAATAAGCTCTTGAGCCGGTTTTTTCCGGTTCTAAAAAGTAAGGACTCTCGAAATAGGTACTATCGATTTCATGCTCTTCAACGAACTGGATGATTTCAATATGTTTCGTTTTCTCTGGAGCTGCCTTCTCAAAATCAGTCTTATCTAACACGACATATTTATCGTCAACCATATAACCTTTCACGATATTTTCGTAGGCAACTTCCTTTCCGGTATTTTCATTAACCCGCTTGAATTTAATATTCGCATGATCTTTTTTGTCAAGCATATCAAGGTCGAGCGTGCTGCTTTCCACGGCACTGTACATTTTGATAGGAATATTCACCAATCCAAAACCGATGGAGCCTGTCCAAATAGATCTCATAAAAAAAGATTTATTTAACCCATAAAAAAAGCATGCCAACCTCATCATTTTGAAGTAAATCCGTCGAGTGGCATAGTATTTTTATTCAATCGAAATATGCCAGAAGGTCCTTCACTAATTATTTTAGCCGAACAACTGAAACCGTTTGAACGGCGAACAGTCACAGGAGCAGGCGGATATACGGACATGCCGACGGCATGGATCAAAGGTAAACGGCTCCTGCAAATAGCAACCTGGGGAAAACACCTGTTGCTTCGGTTCAGTACTGGAACTGTCCGTGTTCACCTGCGATTATTTGGTTCTGCAACAATTAACGAACGCAAAAAGGTGAATGCAAGCTTCTTTCTTCGTTTTGGAAAAGATGAACTGAATTTTTATGTGGTGCAGACACAATTGATCACTGAAAAATTAGAAGGCATATACGATTGGCGAACGGATGTGATGGATCGCAAATGGAGGGCGTCATTCGTGGAAAAAGAAGTAAAAAAGTTCGAAACCGAAAAGATTGGAGATGTGCTAATGAATCAAAAAGTGTTTACAGGTGTTGGAAATATCATTCGTGTAGAAACCTTGTATCGTAGCAAAATTCATCCCGAGTCGATCGTTGGCAAAATACCTGGCGCAGTGTTGAAAGTCTTAATCAGGCAAGCGCGTCGTTATAGTAAAGAATTTCTGCAACAACGAAAAGATGGAACACTTGCTAAAAACTGGGAGGCCTACCAACAGGAGTATTGTCATCGCGACGATCGGGAGTTCCTAGTAAAAGTGGTCGGCAAAACAAAACGAAAAACTTATTTCTGTTTAGATTGTCAGAAACTCTACAAATAAAATTACGGTTAAGCTCACCTATCTTAAATATGATTCTCGTATAGGTGTGGTTGTTAAAAATGGCAACATTTTTGCAATGAATGTTGAAATCATTATCCTATGCGATTGCCTGCTTATGTCAGTCTATTTCTCGCGCTAAGTATATCTTTTTTTACTCATACCTCAGTACTATCTCAACCTCTTTCCTGGCAGTCCCGTGGAGTTGGGGGAGGCGGCGCGCTTTTTTATCCAACAATCAATCCATTAAATGATAATGAGTTCTATATCGCCTGCGATATGAGCCAACTGTTCCATTCTACCGATTTCGGTCAATCCTATTCCGTTGTTCCATTCACGAAATTGCAAGTCGGGAATCTTTCCACTTATGAATTCACAAGTAACCCATCCATCGCGTACTGCACCGCGAATGACGGCAATATTAACTACGGTGTACGCACGTTGAACGGCGGCAATTCCTGGTCTCCTCTTCCAGGAAACCCGCTTGACGGAGAGGATGTATTTGCACTGAAGGCGGATCATGCAAACCCGGGTCGTGTAATACTTAATTACTTCAATTCGATCTATATTTCTACCGATACCGGCAAAACATTTTCCCTTGTTGCTAATGCCGTAAACACTGATGCTGGTATCACCGTGGCCGGTGTCTTTTTCGACGGTGTAAACATTTATATCGGTACAAATGAAGGGATCTTTCATTCATCCAATAGCGGTAGTTCATTCAGTAAATTGGTCACGACCGGCATCCCCGTAGGCCAGGGAATATTTTCATTTGCTGGCGCGAAATCGGGAGGCATCACACGCTTCGTTTGCATTGCTGCGAATAATGCAGATATCTACAATGGGATGGCGCCATCCGATTACTGGGAATTTGCAAAAGGAGTTTACTCATTTGATCCTTTAACAAATGCATGGACGTCCAGGTTGACTGGAATCAACCTCGCGAACGATTTTCTAATGTATGTTGGAATGGCAAAGAATGATATCAATACAATTTACCTGGCGGGCAGTGATGGCAACACGGGTGGAAATCTTGTAATGAAGTCTATCAATGGTGGGGCCAACTGGTCAAAGGTTTTTCTTACAACAAATAATCAAAATATTCGAACTGGGTGGTCAGGTCACGGTGGCGATAGGGGTTGGGGATATGGCGAAAGTTGCTTCGGAATTGCAGTAGCAGCAAACAACAGCAACAAGGTAATTTTTGGTGATTTCGGCTTCGTCCATAAAACAAGCGATGGTGGAGCAACCTGGCAACAAGCTTATGTAAATCCGGCAGATGAACACGTGGCTGGCTCCCCTACTCCGCAAGACGACTATTACCGAAGTATCGGGATCGAAAACACAACTGCCTGGCAATTGCATTGGCAGGATGCAACTAATTTGTTTGCTTGTTTTTCCGATATCAATGGAATAAGAAGTACAGACGCAGGTGTGTCGTGGAGTTTCGACTACACGGGGCATTCAATAAATACCATGTACCGTATTGCAAAACACATCAGCTCCAATACGATGTTTGCGGGAACTTCTGGCATTCATGATATGTATCAAAGTACAAGGTTACAGGATAATATTCTCGACGTTAATGATGCGGGGGGCCGAATCATCTATTCTTCGAATAACGGTGCGGCCTGGCAATTGCTACACCAATTTAATCATCCTGTTTTCTGGGTTGCGACTGATCCTACCAATGCAAATCGCATGTACGCGAGTGTTATTCATTACGGCGGCGGTACCGGTGAAGGTGGCATCTGGGTAACATCTAACCTCAATTTGTTGGCTTCTTCAACCTGGACAAAGTTGCCAAATCCACCGCGCACACAAGGTCATCCTGCATCGATCGTTGTATTAAATGACGGTAAGGTGCTTTGTACATTTTCTGGTAGAAGAACTTCGGGTGGAGTATTCACTGCGAGCTCGGGCGTATTCATATATGATCCTGTTTCCACAACCTGGCAAGATGTATCACACGCAGATATGCAATACTGGACAAAAGATATTATTATCGACCCATCCGATCCAACACAAAACACCTGGTATGTCGCAGTGTTCAGCGGCTGGGGTGGCGCACCCAATGGAAAAGGCGGTCTTTACCGATCAACTAACCGTGGTGCAAACTGGACGAAACTTACCGGTACCCAGTTTGATCGTGTAACGTCCATTACATTTAATCCAACAGCCTTAAACCAAGCCTATTTAACTACCGAAGTGCAGGGCCTTTGGATGAGCAACAATATTAATACGGCGAATCCAACTTGGACGCTGGTTGAGAACTACCCGTTTCGACAACCTGAACGCGTGTTTTTCAATCCATTTAACTCGAACGAAATTTGGGTAACAAGTTTCGGGAATGGACTGAAAGTTGGCACACTTTCCGGAACCTTGCCAATTCGGTTACTAACGTTTACAGGAACGCGAAATCAAGGTATCAGTAAGCTTGAATGGACAACGACCACTGAAGATGGAAACGAAACGTTCCAATTGGAAAGAAGTATTGATGGCCGGACATTCGCATCCGTTCAACAACTTCAAAGTAAAGGCAGCGGCAATCATCAGTATAACGCGGTAGACGTTGTACCAGGTAGCAATATTTATTATCGTTTAGGTATCAAGAACAATTCAACCACAACGTACAGCCGGGTCTTATCTTTCACAAGCAGCGGCAGAGAATCGTTCGTCCGATTGAAATCCAATCCAATAATAGGTTCACAAGTAAATATTGAATTTCAACTGACGCAATTAAACAATGTTGAGTTCACCTTATCAACACTCAGTGGTGCACAGGTATTCAAAGTAACCCGAAGCATACAGGCAGGTAATAGTCAATCGAGCCTGGCGCTGCCAACTGATCTTCCGAAGGGAGTTTATATTTTGAAAGTGAACAGCATCGAATTGAAATCCAGTTTTAGAGTACTGAAGTAACTGCTCATTCTTTAGGTCGCATTCTTGAGAATGGAAAGCCGTTGCAGCCCTTGCGAGGATTTACCCTGTCTGCCTGGTATTTGCTTTTAGCTAATGCTTGCGTGGGCGCGTCGTAAACCGACAGACAAAATCCCCATTGAAAAGGCGCCATGCCGGAGAACTCCATAACATCAATGCGGGAATAAAGTCCTGGTTCCGATGCATTCGCACTATCATTTCGAGCAATCAGGTATTTGTCTTTAGCATTCCATTCAAGGATGTGATATCGAGCCCGCGGAAGCTGAGTCCATACGCTATCAGTAATGGAATATTGAACGCCATAGTCGTCAGTAAAGTTCCCAATCATAAACCCGGGGATTGAATCGAAGTTTGAGGCGAAGGAATTATTAATTGGATTTGGAGAAAACGATCCGAGAAAGAGAAGGATAGCGAGTGAAAGAGGTAAAACGATTTTATGCGACATCCGCTAAAATAGCAAAAATGTAGAAGTGAGTTGAGACCTTCTATTGGAATTTATTTTTGAAACATCACCCATGTCTGCTTACGATATGATCCCCGCTCCTTAAGCAAATCCATTTCATGGCCCGTGATATAAGCAAAGATTTTATGTCGGCCTTCAAATAGCAGAAAATAAGTGGCAGCGAATTCGATCTCGATGTCGGCAGCCAAAAAAATGAATGAATTTTATTTGATTAATGCGATTGTCGCGTTCAGAAGGCGGAGATAGTCGTAT
>JACMLR010000004.1 GCA_014379515.1 Chitinophagaceae bacterium | reverse complement strand
AGATTTTACCTTTTAATAATACACAGGTCGATTTAAGTGCTGAACTTTAAGTATGCAAGAAGCGGTTGTCCTATTCAATGGTATTCATATTCCCGATAGTGTTACAAAACGTGCCCTGGCCTGGGCAAGAGAAAATGAGGCTACGCTAAAAGCAATCTTTTTACAAGGTGGAGAGACGGATGAAAGCTATGGTTTTCCGAGCGATCTGGACAGCGCACAGGAACTCGCTACTACCGCTGACGCAACAACCGACGACACGCAACTTATCGACGCCAAAAGAAGGATATTCGAAAGTTCTGCGGCTATTGAGAATATTCCCACAACAACATTGCGGTTGTTCAATCCTGATATGGATGAACTTAAGACACAACTCGCAGATGCAAGCATCGTATTTTTAAGCGATCGTTTTGATGAATCTTCGCTTGGGGGAGTCAGAAAAATCACTCGAAGCGATCTGTTCGATGGTTTGCCACTTAATGTGGAATACGTTAGTGAATCCCGATAATGCCTATCGGGCTACGAACCCTGCACATATCGCACGATCTTCCGCGGCATTCGCACATTCGGCATTTGCAATTCGCACATGCTCCGCCAAGCACTTTCAACATATTCAATGTTTTCCAACTATTTTTGCCTCAGAACCATTACCTCATGTCATATTTCTTCAATAAAGTTGTTGCTATCACCGGCGGTAGCGACGGCATCGGAAAAGCACTGGTCGATTCATTGCTCGCCCTGGGAGCGAAAGTCGCCACGTGCGGCCGCAGCTACGATAAACTTTACAGCCTTCAATTGCAATACGCTTCCGCACCACTTCATACCATCACCTGCGACGTGAGCAACGAGCACGATTGCCAAAACTTTATTGAATCGACCATCAAAACATTTGGTCGCATCGACATACTCATTAACAATGCCGGCATCAGTATGCGTTCCTTATTTAAGGATGCTGATTTCGACGTCATGAAACAAATCATGGACGTTAATTATTGGGGAGCCGTTTATTGTACCAAGTATGCGCTCGATTCTATCATTGCCAACAAAGGAACAATCGTTGGGATGTCTTCCGTTGCCGGTTATCGCGGTCTGCCCGGGAAAAGTGCTTACTCCGCTTCGAAGTTCGCTTTGCAAGGATGGATGGAAGCACTTCGTGTTGAAATGATGGATCAGCATGTAAACGTGATGTGGATCTGTCCCGGTTTCACGACTGACGAACCGCGTCGTTATTCCGGTGAATCGCCGATCGATGAAGAAACGCCTATCCCACCTGAGGAGTGTGCTGCCATTACACTTGATGCTATTGAAAAACAAAAACGATATGTTATTATGACGTTCAGTGGGAAGCGTACCGTATTTTCTACAAGGTTCTTTCCTACGCTGGCCGACAAATTCATCCATAAATATTTTTTCAAGGACGGGAAGTTGGTGAAATAATAATCGGCAAATCATTAACATCATCGTTTCCGGCTGCTATAACTATATTTATCTTTTATCTGCGTAAACTGCAGATCCACACCTCTGAATTGAATGGCTTTACTAACCCTTACCACGGATATCGGCAACCAGGACTACCTGGCCGGCGCAATCAAGGGTCAGCTATTGCAGGTCAACCCCGTTTTCAAAATCGTCGATATCTCTCATAACATCGCGCCGTTCAACTATCCGCAAGCCGCTTATGTTTGTCGCAACGCTATCCGCAATTTTCCTTCCCATACTTTTCATCTTGTATTGGTCAACCTTTTCGATAAAAAACCGGAGCGACTTCTCCTCGCCTTTCACCAGGAACAATATATTTTATGTGCTGACAACGGCCTGCTTACAATGATCCTTGAAGAAAAACCTGATATGATTATTGGCCTGCCACTTGATCCATTGGCCAATAAAAATACCTTGTATTGCACCCAGGTGATGGGGAACGCCATCAATCAACTTCAAAAAGGCCAGGCACTTCAACAAATCGGGATCCCCGATATCCCCATCGTTGAGAAAAACCACTTACGACCACTCGTCAACGAAAACTGGATCGAGGGCCAGATCATTTTTATAGACAATTTTGAAAATATCGTTGTCAATATCACCCAGACCGAATTTGAACAACAGCGCCAGGGTCGTCCGTTTCGAATCATTTTTAAGCGCGATGAAGTGATCGATCGGATCAGTGAAACCTATGCCGATGTTCCCGAAGGAGAAAAGCTGGCACTCTTTAATTCAGCCGGTTATCTTGAAATTGCAATTAACAAGGGAAACGCTGCCGGACTCTTCGGCCTCCATGGCTTTTCCGAACAATCTCAAAGCCAGCAGAACAGGCTTTTCTACCAAACTGCCCGAATATACTTCGATTAACAGCCCCCGGGAGGGGGATTTTGAAGACATAAAAACCTTATTCTCAATGCCATTTTGAGTTTCCTAAATAGGCTGAAAACCCTATCTTTGCCCACTCTAAAAAAATAAATAATACTACGCAATGAGAGCATTGGTTAGCATTTTTACCCTACTACTGATTGGGATTTCATTGTATCAGCTTTCGTTTACCTGGTTTGTGAATCAGCATGAGAAGGAGATTGAAGCAAAGGTGCAATCATACAGCAAGCGTAATTTTCCAGGAGCAGCACAAAAATATCCTGGCAACAAAGAAGCCCAGGCTATCTATCTTGATTCGATCAGCACATTCGTTGATGACTATCGCGACAGCTTGCTAACTGCAAGCAAAGATAAAACCATCACATGGTGGGGTCAATCTTATCAAAAAGCAAAAGAAAGCGAGCTCTTGTTGGGTCTCGACTTACAAGGTGGTATCAACGTAACAATGGATATTTCGCTGGATGGACTTATCAAAGGTCTTGCAAACAACCCACGCGATCCCCAGATACTTGCTGCAATTGCGGAAGCACAACGTCTCAAATTAGCAAGCGATCAAAACTTCATTGATCTTTTTGTTCAATCGTACAAAAAAGCAAATCCTAACGGGAAGCTAGCACCGCTTTTTGCAAACAGTAACCGGAACCAACTGAAACTCGATGCGGGCGAAGGAGCTACAACTGCTTACCTGAAGCAGGAAGCCAAACAAGCAATGGCTCAAACGTTCGAAGTTCTTAGAAAGCGTATTGACAAATTCGGTGTCGCTCAACCAAACATCAACCTTGATGAAAACAAAGGTATCATCACCGTTGAGCTGGCTGGTGCCACAGACCCTGAACGTGTTCGCCGTTACCTTCAATCAACTGCAAATCTTCAATTCTGGGAAGTATATACATTGGCTGATGCAGCAATGGTTTCGAGTTATCAAAATGCAGACAAAGCCCTCGAAACATATTTGTACGGTACTAAGAGTTCCATTGATTCTGTCACATTAAAATCAATTGATAGCTTACGTAATCTTCGCGATTCCGTAAACGTAGCGCGTGCTGATGCAATGAAAAAAGCAGCAGATAGCGCTGTTCTTGCAAATACAAAAAATCCACTTTTCCAGGTTCTATATCCAGTACAGCCATACCAGGATCCTGCAACCGGAAAGCAATCGTTTGGCGCATCAATTGGCCGTTCGATGTTGAAGGATACTGCAAAAGTGAATCAGTATCTCGCACTTCCGGCCGTTAAGAATAGTTTTCCTGCTAACGTAAAATTTCTTTGGGGCAAACAAGGCCGTGATGATAAAGGTGTACTGGTTCCAGCACTTGAGCTTTATGCAATCAAAACCATTCCTGGTCGTGAGACTGCTGAACTTGAAGGCAGCGCCATTGATAATGCATCACAGGATTTTGATCAACTGAATAACGTAACGGTGAGTATGCAGATGAACAACCAGGGAGCCAAGAAATGGGCTGACCTTACTGGTAAAAACGTTCAGAAGCCAATTGCCATCGTTCTCGATGATATCGTTTATTCTGCGCCGAATGTTACTCAAAAGATCGAAGGTGGTAACTCCCAAATTAATATGGGTGGCGGTTCCGGAAAAGCGAAAGCACTTGTTGTAAGTGAAGCGCAGGATCTCGCGAATATTTTGAAATCAGGTAAACTTGAAGCGCCAGCCAAAATTGTGCAGGAACAAGTAGTTGGTCCAACACTTGGAGCCGAAGCAGTGAAAGGTGGTATGAATTCTTTCCTTCTTGCTTTTGCTGTGATCTTCATTTTGATGGTCGTTTATTATAATACTGCTGGTATCGTTGCCAATATCGCTCTTATATTAAACCTTCTGTTTACAATCGGTGTACTAAGCGCACTGAACGCAACGCTAACTGCGCCAGGTATCGCCGGTCTTGTTCTTACAATTGGTATGGCGGTAGATACAAACGTTATCATCTTCGAACGTATCAAAGAAGAACTTGCCCGTGGACTCTCCCATCCCGAAGCCGTGAAGTTGGGTTATCGTCGTTCGCTGCCACCGGTACTCGATGCGCACGTTACAACATTCATGACAGCTGCAATTCTTGCTTATTTCGGGTTAGGACCGGTGCTTGGTTTCGCCACAACACAAATGCTCGGTATCGTATTGTCATTGTTTTGCGGTATCCTTGTCTCAAGGTTGATTACTGATATCTTCACCAGCAAGAACAGGCACTTCAATTACTTTACACCGATTTCCAGACGCATCTTCCGTCATGCTAAATATAAATTCATTGAATACCGCAAAGTAGCGTACGCAATTTCTGTTGTGGTGCTGATATTGGGTGTCGGTGCAATTTTCCATGGTTTTAATGAGGGTGTTGAGTTTTCTGGAGGTCGCAGCTATATTGTCGATTTCCATAAACCAGTTGATGGAGAACAGGTAAAAGCCTCTCTGGAAAAAACTTTTGGCAAAATGCCAGTTATCAAAACGTATGGCAATGCCAGTACGCTTGATATCACCACAGATTATAAAATCGCAGAAGCTGGTTTAGCTGCTGATTCATCTGTCCACAGAACGTTGTTTACCGGATTGCAACCGTATCTCCCTGCAGGATTAACGTTCGACCAGTTTGGTGTTGGCAAAGGATATCTTGGTCAGACCAAGAAAGTTGATCCAACGATTTCCGATGACTTAAAGAAGGGTGCACAGTGGGCGACCTTCTGGTCGTTATTGATGATTGCTGTTTATATTTTCATTCGCTTCCGTGATTGGAGATATTCACTCGGAACGATTGTCGCGTTATTGCACGACGTATTAGTTACGCTCGCTGTATTCTCTTTCCTGAAAGACGTAGTTCCATTCCCTCTTGAAATCGACCAGCACTTTATTGCAGCCATCCTTACCGTAATCGGTTTCTCGATGAATGACACGGTAATTGTATTTGATCGCGTTCGCGAATACAGTCGAACAATGAAAGGTGCCAGTAAAGGTGAAGTGATCAATAAAGCAATTAATGACACGTTGAGCAGAACGATCATGACATCTCTAACAGTTTTCTTAACAATCCTTATCCTGTTCCTCGTGGGTGGAGAAGTAACCAAAGGGTTCTCTTTCGCGATGTTGATTGGTATTATTGTAGGATGTTACTCTTCAATTTTTGTAGCTGCACCAATCCTTGTGGATTTCGCCAAAAACAAACCACTCGGTGAAGCTGACTTCCTTGAACATAAGTCAACTGCTGACATAAAAAAGAAACCAGTAGTGCTGGCAAAAAAAGCATAGTCATCAATCTCGATATTTTCTACCCCGCCTTCAAAAGAGGCGGGGTTTTATTTTGTATTTTCCGCAAATGAAGCAGGTCGTTGTCGGGTTCGGATTATTGATTGTTGCAGTGCTGATTTTGTTCCAGCTTGCACGATTTTCCCATTTTGATACCAGTAATAATATTGAATGGTGGATCGCAGCCGCCAGCATCCTATTTTTCATAATTGGCGTTTACATCAGCCGGAAAATGTTCCGGAAGGAAGTCATCACGGAGAAAGAAATTATTATCGAGCGGGAAGTCATTGTTGAAAGGCCGGTTCCAACTTCGATCGATGAGCGGCAACTCTTAAAAACCGGGATCAGCAAAAGGGAACTTGAAATTTTACAGTTGATCAACGATGGGTTGAGCAACCAGCAAATTGCCGAAAGACTTTTCGTTTCTGAAAATACAATCAAGAAACATGTATCAAGTATTTTCCTGAAACTCGACGTTGAACGCCGAACCGAAGCTGTCCGAAAAGCTAAAGAGTTGAGAATCATTTGAGCATTTGATAATACTTTCGGATGATTCTGCTCCTTTTTGCAAAATGGTACTTTCGTGTAATACATCCAATCGCTTTGCAGCTTTATTTTATGGCATCAACCAAAAAATAATTACACGATGAAAAAAATTATTCTTCGCTCCGGACTGTACTCTGGTCTTACACTTGTCGGCTTGTTTTTAATTACTATGTGGATTGGCAAAAGCATCAGCTATTCTGTGCAGGAAGCGATTGGTTATGTCGGGATGATTCTCTCGCTGATCTTTGTCTACTTTGGGATGCGCCAATACCGTGATACTGTAAACGGTGGTACACTCACTTTCGGTACTGGTTTACGCGTGGGTTTATTGATTGTACTTATCCCAACATTGTTATTCGGAATCTTTGATGTGCTGTATACTTCGGTAATCAATCCTGGTTTCTATGATGAGTATTGCAGTGCTGTGCTCAGCAAAATGAAAGCGGATTTACCTGCACGGGAATATGAAATCAAGGCTGCAGAGATGAAGGAACAGGTGGCGATGTTCAAAAACCAACCGGTGTTTCAGTTCATAGTGATGTCGCTGACGGTATTTTTAATTGGATTGATAATTACTGTGATCTCGGCGTTGATGCTGCGGAAAGCTAAATAAAATGTGCGAATTGCGAATGGCGAATGTGCGAATTCATTCATTCGATCATACCTTTTTAGCAAATGTGCGAAATATGCAAATGTGCAAATTCCTTCGCACGGCACTCGGTTAACACTTAAAGAGTGTGAACACGAATGCTCGCGATAATACACGAATCAATACACCATAATTATGTTCGCACAAATGGTCATTGTATTCCACATATGAAAATTCTGCTGGATGAAGGTTGTCGAACTTCCTGCTTTGGAGAATTCGCACATTCGCCATTCGCCATTCGCACATTTTGCATATTTGCACATTTGTGTATTCGCACAAGAAAATCATTGAAAAGAGGGAGTTGTATTTCTGTTAGGCAGAGGTTTATTTGTACATGGATGTCAAAAACGCTACTTTAATTCAATGAAGCAAATACCCCCGTTTGTTTTACTATCCCTATTATTCAGCATCGCCATTGGGCAATCAACGAATAAAGATAGCCTCATAAGCGCCCTCCCCGCAGCCCGTGAAGACACATCTAAAATCGCGCTGTTATTAAACATCGAGCGTTTGTATATGGACAGAACCAGAACGGATTCGGCGTTTTATTATAACCAGCAAGCAGAAAAATTGATTTCAAAACTTGATGCGCGTTCTTTTCTTCATCGGTGTTATCATGAGTACGTGAAAATTTATCATGCAAAAGCGGAGTATGATAGTGCGTTACTGTATTGCTTAAAAAGCATTGAGGTCGCCAAGGTGGCTAAAAACAAATTCCAGGAAGCGGGATCATACCGTGCCATCTTCAATATCTATCACAATCTTCGGCTGAATGACTCCGCAGTTAAATACAGCATTCATTCCATCAATTTGACGGAAGAGATCGGTGATACTGCAAATATCACCACCAACTATGGAAACTTATCATGGTTGTATTTGGACCTAAAACAATATGATAAAGCAATCGCCTACGGACAGAAAGGCGTTGAGTCGGGAGAACGATATGCAGATACCATCGGGTTGCTGATTGCACTTAATAATCTTGCACTCAACTATTTTATAATCGACAGCAATACCAAAGCAATCGGCTTATGGCAACGCCAACTTGCGCTTGCAAGGAAAGTCAACCGGGTGCGTTCAGTTCGTCGCGCATTGATCAATCTCGCAACCGTTTATTTCGAAACAGCGAACGCCGCTGCAACTACCAGAACTGCAGCCGAGTTAAATGTTGCAAATGATGATGACCCAAACCTCGACAGCAAAAACAAAGCGTACCAATTTGCCGTCAATGGCTATAGCTATTTTCTAAGAAAGGAATTTGCGAAAGCAGAGGAGCAGTTTGTTGCTGGTATGGAAATCGCCCGTGCAGATTCGGTCACCGATGCATTGTCGACGATTTACATGACTTTATCGCACTTAAAATTTGCACAACACGATTTTATTGCTGGCCTCCATTACGCGTCGGAATCGGACGAACTTTCACTGATGGACCAGGAAACTGCACTCTCCGAATACGGCCTGGAACTCGAAAAGAAATATGAAACGGAAAAAAAAGACAATCAATTAAAACTGCAACAGGCTACTATCACGCAAAAAAATACATTGAACTATCTGCTTATCGGAAGTATTGGTGCATTATTGATAATTTCTCTTTTGAGTTATCGCAATTATAAGAATAAACAGAAATTTCAGCGACAGCGGATCAGTGAACTTGAAACGGAAAAACAACTTACCGCTACGGAAGCGGTGTTGAAAGGAGAAGAACAGGAAAGAAGCCGCCTGGCAAGAGATCTGCACGATGGACTCGGGGGAATGTTGTCAGGTATTAAATACTCATTTCAAACTATGAAAGGAAACCTTATCATGACGCCTGACAACCAACAGGCATTCGAACGAAGCATGGACATGCTGGACAGTTCGATTCGCGAGATGCGGCGGGTAGCTCATAACATGATGCCGGAAGCTCTTTTGAAATTTGGTCTCGATGCGGCACTTAAAGATTTTTGTAACGATGTGAATCAGAGTGGCGCATTGCAAATCGAGTACAAATCGATCGGACTCGAGACTGCCGTGATTGATTCCACACTTTCGATCACTGTTTATAGAATTATCCAGGAACTGGTAAATAATACGATGAAGCATGCTGTCGCAAAAACGGCAATCGTGCAGGTTGCCAAAAATAATAACGAGCTTTCCATTACCGTAGAAGATGATGGAAAAGGATTTGACCCTGCAATTCTTCGTCAGTCGAAAGGAATTGGCTGGAGCAATATCCAAAACCGCGTCGAATTTTTAAAAGGTAAGCTCGATGTGCAATCCGGAAACGCTAAAGGAACTTCGGTACTTATTGAACTCACCGTATGACAAAAACAAAACTGTTTATCACAGACGACCATTACATGGTAATTGAAGGCATCCGTTCATTACTTCAAAACGAAGATACGCTTGAATTGATCGGTCATGCGATGACTGCTGCGTCCTGCCTGTCGTTTTTGAATCAACAGTTGCCCGATGTTATTTTGATGGATATCAATCTTCCGGATAAAAGTGGTATTGACCTATGTAAAGAAGTTCGCGAAAAGTATCCGTCCGTTTTTATCATTGGTCTTAGCACTTTTAATCAACAGAGCTTTATTCAGAAAATGATTGATAATGGCGCGAGCGGTTATGTATTGAAGAACGCTAGCCAGGCAGAACTAATGGACGGCATTCGCGCAGTAATGAAAGGCAAATTGTATCTCAGTCGGGAAGCAGCAACCTCATTGTCAAAACAACCGGAAGGTGGAGCGCCGGTGTTGACACGAAGAGAAAAAGAAGTACTTGGGCTGATAGCGGAAGGAATGACCAACAACGAGATCGCGACGAAATTGTTCATTAGTCAAACTACTGTAGATACGCACCGAAAAAACCTTCTCGCCAAATTCGATTCAAAAAATACAGCTTCTCTTGTTCGGATTGCAACGCAGCTCCAGATCATATGAGCCGCCCCACCCCACGTCGGACTTGTTTTAAGTCAACAAATCAGTGGGAAATGTCTAACCAAAGTGCTTGATTCAAAGCAAAATCCGCACTAAGATCAACTTCGGAAATTGCGACTTCGGAAATGACCAATGATTTCCGAAATGTGTCTGTTTCTTTGTACATTACCGCATACTACAAATGAACGCAGCATCATCTACAAAAAACCAATCCGGGCTTTCGTTTTTACAGGGTGGCGGTGAAATGGGCCAACTGATTCGAAATTATAACTGGGCTGATTCAGTCTTAAATACACCTGATACCTGGCCGT
>JACMLR010000200.1 GCA_014379515.1 Chitinophagaceae bacterium | reverse complement strand
TAAACTGCCCGAAGAAAAGCGTTCCAAATCCTTTTACAGGTGTGCCATGCGATTTCCAATTCTCTGCAAAATCTTCAAGTAGCTTTTCAACTTCCAGCGCTTCAATCAAACCAAAAATTCGATTTGCCTGGTATATCCATACCCGCGAATCAGGTGCAAAGTCGCTGGGCAATAATTGTTGGTAATTCAAATTCATACCGCAAAAATAAGAAATACCGGCTTTTGGGTATTGAAAGGGATGATGGATGAGGGTAAATTGATTCATGGATCAGAAACATATCGAAAATGGGGGTGTATTCACCGGGGCGATGTTATGCTTTATTGGGCTGATGTTGTTGCCTGTCGCCGTGGGAATGATATGGAGTTACCCGGACAAAATCTGGTTGCTGGGGCTTGTTTCGTTATTGTCTTCGCTAGTCCTGCTCGTTAGTGGAGTCCGGGGGCTGCGTTCTTCTTCAAAAAAACTACAAACGCTGACGAAAGAACTGGAAGCCATAAAAAATGATGCAATTACGAATGCTCAAAAGGTAGACAATCCAATCGATGGTCAGCATTCTGATTCCGTTGTATTGGCAAGCTGGAACTACACTGCCGAAGAATGGCAAAAATTCATGAGCTGGCAGGTTAATGAGCGAAAGTGGAGTCATATCACTACATCAATCGTACTTGCGCTGCTCTCCATATTGCTGCTAAGATTCGGTCGGGAAAGTTCATGGGGGCTCGCGTTAATAATCGGCGGCGTGTTCGCAATATGCTTTGGATTTTTAAGCTACTATCTTTCGATTTCTTCCGTGGGCAGAACACGCGGAAAAATTAACCAGGTGTATATCACAGCTAATACAGTGGTCTTAAACGATAAGATGAACCCAATCGCTGATTCAAACCGTTGGGTGGGCGAATTGAAGATAATAGAAGAAGCGGAGCCTAAAGTTTTATCAATCACCAGTTATTGGAAAACCCGCAAAGGCAATTCCAACGAAGAAATTTTTGTTCCGATACCGAAAGGAAAATTAGGTGAGGGTGTGATGCTGATGGACAAGCTGCGACGACTCCATCCACTGCAATAACAGATCCCGGATTATTCCATTGATTGTGCAATTAATTCGGCAACGTCGAGAACACGGACATCTTCCTTCTCTCTTGTTTTAACTCCATCCGTCATCATCGTATTACAGAAGGGGCAGGCAGCAGCAATAATATTCGCACCAGTTGCAAGGGCTTCGTCGGTTCGTTCCCAGTTAACGCGCTTCGTCCCTTTTTCTTCTTCTTTAAACATTTGCGCGCCACCCGCACCGCAACAAAGACCGTTGCTTCTGCATCGTTTCATTTCTACAAGTTCCGCATCGAGTAGTTCCAATACTTTTCGCGGTGCTTCGTAAATATCATTTGCGCGACCGAGATAACAACTATCATGATACGTAATGCGTTTGCCCTGGAAACTTCCGCCTTCTTTGATACGAATGCGTCCATCATCAATCAATTGTTGAAGTAATGTTGTGTGATGGATGACTTCATAATTTCCACCAAGCTCACTGTACTCGTTCTTCAAAATATTAAAGCAATGCGGACATGTAGTAACAATCTTTTTTATTGAATAGCCATTCAGGACCTGGATATTTTGATAAGCCATCATTTGAAACATAAACTCGTTGCCTGCGCGCCGTACAGGGTCGCCCGTACACATTTCTTCATTGCCAAGAATTGCAAATCGAATAGATGCCTTCTCCAAAATTGCAGCGAATGCCTTGGTCACCCGCTGAGCCCGTTGATCGAAGCTACCGGCACATCCCACCCAAAACAATATTTCCGGGCTTTCACCTGCCGCCATCATTTCAGCCATCGTTGTTACTTTCATGCGTGGAGTTTGTAAGGGATGCAAGATAGAAATTAGAATACAGAATAGAGAATATAGAATAGAGAAGATTAAGATGCGGAAGCCCCATTCGATATTCTATATTCTACATTCTTTATTCTTTGCTATTTTCGTTTCCCAATTCTCCACTATGCCCGTTGACGATAAATGGTTATTGATTAGAAATTACGATTTGTGGGCACACCTCAGCAATGATGAATACGAAGAACTAAAGGTCACTCACAATTACATCGAAGCAAAAAGGGGAGAGTATGTTTATTTCGAAGCCTTTAATCATAACAAATTATACTTCATCAAAGAT
This sequence comes from Chitinophagaceae bacterium, assembly GCA_014379515.1. GTDB lineage: Bacteria > Bacteroidota > Bacteroidia > Chitinophagales > Chitinophagaceae > Endoryza. Next base: position 8,390 of record JACMLR010000200.1, on the reverse strand, counting down.
GGCCACATTCGTATTGGTTACATCGACGATGATGGAAATGAAATCGTAAAAGAGATTATAAGAAAAGGCGAAATATTCGGACAGATCACCCTCGAAAAAAATAATTTGAACGGTGAGTTCGCACAAGCGCATAAGTCTGATGTTAGCCTTTGTGCGTTTACCATCCAGGATTTTGAGAATATCCTTCGTAAAAAACCGGAGCTCGCGTTGAAGTTTAGCAAACAAGTTGGCACAAAACTTCGAACAATGGAAATCCGCCTGATGCAATTGATCAACAAAGACGTTCGGGCGCGGTTGTTACACTTTTTATTGCAATTGCTTCCCGCTACGCTTGATGCCAGTTCAACATCCTTTTCGGTGCCAAACCATTTCACTCACGAAGACATTGCTTCGTTGATCGGCTCAAGCCGCCAGACCGTAACAACGCTCATCAGCGAGTTGACACTGGAAGGACTTGTGTCTTTCTCGAGACAGGAGATTCACCTCCCCGACGTTAAAAAACTACAAAAGCTTGTAACTGTCGTGTAGCCGACAAGCTTCCGCAATCACATCAGTTAGATTTGCTTTCGTTACGCTACTAAATACAAGTAGCACTTTGCTTCGTATATCTACCAACTATTCAATTATGAAAGGTATCGTGTTGATTGGTCTTCTTGTAATAAGCTCTTCCTTCTACGTAAGTGCCCAGGACGTAGCAACAAACCGTAAGCAGGGGTTCAACCTCGATAATGGCATTGCGATCCAGGGTTATGATGCAGTGGCTTACCTGCTTCAGAACAAAGCTGTCAAAGGCTCAAAAACATTTGCAGTCAATTACCAGGGTATCATCTATTATTTTTCATCAGAAGTCAACAAAGCTGAATTTATAAAAAGCCCTGCCAAATTTGAGCCTCAATACGGTGGTTGGTGTGCGTATGCAATGGGAGAGAATGGCGAAAAAGTTAGTGTCGATCCTAAAACGTTTAAGATAGTAGCAGGAAAACTCTATCTTTTTTATAATCGATACTTCAATAACACGCTTACAGATTGGAATAAAGATGAGACGAATTTGAAACGCAAGGCCGATTCGAACTGGCAACGTCTTTTTAAATAACACTACAATTTTTTATCATGACACGTTCGAATATTGGCTGGTGGATTTTACGATTACTCGCGGTGCTCATTATGCTGCAAACATTATATTTCAAATTCACCGCCCACCCAGAATCAGTTGCACTATTTACGCAACTTGGAATGGAACCATGGGGAAGGATCGGCACCGGCATCTTCGAATTGATCGCATCAATACTCATTCTTTTTCCACGAACCTCTGGATTCGGCGCGTTGCTTGGTGCCGGCTTAATGAGCGGTGCTATATTTTTTCACATCACCAATCTCGGTCTCGATTTTGGTGGCGACTACTCCCTGTTTATTTATGCCGTAGTTGCTTTTGTTTGTTGTTTGTTACTTGTCTGGCATCACCGGTTTGAGCTCCTGAAATTCGCCCGATTAAAAACTTAATTCATGCAAAAATTTATTTCTTCAATCGCTGTTCTGCTCGTTATCACTTCGGGAGTGTTTGGACAAAATACATCCGACAAGCATAGCAGATCATTGAACTTTACTTCTACTATCGGCAAAGCGCAAGGGGCGTTTGCCGGCAGTTACATTCATAATTGGCGGATAGGTGCACGGAAGCGACTGGACATTGGTGTTGGCGGAAGATGGACGACTTATGTTGGCTTGAAGAAAGATTTTCTTACGGCCGGGCCCGCAAAATATACAAGGTCATTTACTGTTCCTTTTATTATTTTTTTTGCCGGCCAGGAAGAACAAAATTTTGATACACTCACGGTTCAACGACCACTAACACATTCGTTGAATGCGATGATCAATATTGGTTACAGGGTTTCTCCCAAATGGTACGCTGGTTTTAACATCGACGTGATCGGGGTTAGTTTTGGTCGCAAGTCCAGTGGTATATTCACAAGTAATGGCACTACGCAAACCGAGCCAAAGGCAAAAGTGGCGCCGTTCAATGTATTGCTTACCGGTGATCATGACCGCGGAACATTGAATTCTGAGTTTTACTTACGCTATCAGATCGCAAATAGATGGGCTATTACTGCGTTATACCAATTTCTGTTTGTCGAATACCAAACTACAAATTTGGAGCAACGCTTCATGGACGGAACGACTAATGATCGCTTTCGAAACAAAGCAAATAATGTTGGTCTCGGAATCTCTTACCTCTTCAATTAAACATTTAAGAAATGAAACAACTAATTTTTGTGCTTGCATTGTTCGTGATTGTTGCCAGTTGCAACAAAGAAAATATGGCGCCGATGATGGCAGAACCGGAACCGCCCATCGATACTACCATCACAACCGTAAAGTACATGGGTGAATTTGTAAAGGGACCTTATGGTACTACATCGGGTAATGTGAAAATAGTTGAGCGAAATGGCAGGCGCTATTTACGGCTCGACTCATTTAAAGTGAGTAGCGGGCCTGATTTGAAAGTGTATGTTTCGAGAGAGATTCAACCCATCAACTTTATAAAACTCGGCAATCTTAAGGGCCTCACCGGTGACCAGGAGTATGACCTGCCAGCAAATGCAAACCTGGACGATTATCGGTATGCACTCATCCATTGCGAACAGTACAATCATCTGTTTGGTTCTGCATTACTGGTAAAAAATTAGCAAGTCAATCACCAATTTCGGTTTACTTGTTGCCTTGTTTAGTCGTTACTTTTGTTGCTTCAAACCCACTATATGCTCCGACTTTTTCTGATCCTACCTTTTCTTTTCTCATTTATAACCGCTCAGGTTTGGAAGTTGAGTGATACCGACTCAACTGTTAAATTCAAGATTAAAAATTTGGGTGTTCAGGTTACGGGCAGTTTCACGGGGCTTACAGGTAAAGTCAATTTTGATTCCACAAACCCTGGAGCCAGCCATTTCGAGGCATCGGTTAATGTGTCAACTATTAACACCGGTATTGATCTGCGCGACGAGCATCTCCGTTCCGATGACTACTTCGATGCTAAAAACCATCCCAGGATAAGATTCGTATCTTCCCGCATCGCTGCAGGGAAGAAGTCCAATTCTTACACGATGTGGGGAAATCTCACAGTCAGGGAAACTACCCGGGAAATATCTTTTCCTTTTTCGGTTGAATCAAAAGATGGAGGCTACCGGTTTATCGGTGAATTCAAGATAAACCGACGAGATTATAAGGTTGGGGGTAGCAGCTTCACCCTTTCGGACAATCTCACTGTTTATCTGGACGTTTTCGCACCAAAAGGATAGGTACAGTTTTTGGGGACTAAATTTCATTCTAACAGCATGGTTAATAGAAAAATAATATTATTTTGCAACACTAAACAAGAGCAATGCAATTACAACAAGCTGTTAATAATGTTTTTGTGCAACTATCGGAATCCTTGAAGGAGTTGTCCCAGGAGGAGTATGTTCAGCCTTGTAAGACCCTTTTCAGTAACACTATTGGCCAACACGTTCGTCATATAATCGAGCTGTTTCAATGTCTTGAAAACGGCTATGGTACTGAAATCGTAAATTACGAAAAGCGGAAGAGAGACCTTGAGATTGAGAGTAATAAAGAAGTCGCGACAACGTTGCTCCAGGGCATTCACAACGGATTGAACCGTCCCAATAAAGACCTGGTATTGGAGGCAGCCTATGACGATAATTCAATTGAAGTCATAAATATTACTACTAATTATTTCCGCGAAATCGCATATAACCTCGAGCACACCATCCATCATATGGCATTGATTAGGGTTGGTATTAATGAAGTATCTACTATTCAATTACCTGAAGATTTTGGCGTTGCTACTTCGACAGTTAAGTACCGCAAGCAATGTGCACAGTAACCTTTATTCCTGCGCGTGAGCAGATCTATCTCACGTCAAATCGCGACGAAAAGAAATGGCGTCAGGATGCAGTTACACCAACGGTGTATGAACATCCTTCCGGTAAAGTGCTATTTCCAAAAGATCCCGATGCAGGCGGCACCTGGATTGCCGCTCATGAAAATGGAAATGCAATTGTGTTTTTAAATGGCGGACTCACTGCGCACATTCCACAGCCACCCTATCGGAAAAGCCGCGGCCTTATTCTCCTCGATTTAATAGAAGGTTCAACGCCTTACAATAGTTTCCGTGCAATCAAACTCACCGAGATCGAACCGTTCACGGCAGTGATCTGGGATGATCAGCATCTGTTTGAATGCCGTTGGGATGGTAATCAGAAACATACGATTCAAATAGATCATAAAGTGCCGCAGATTTGGTCGTCCGTAACGCTTTACGACGCGCCGACGATCTCCAAGCGTAACAGGTGGTTTGATAAGTGGCTTGCTGCGCATCCTGAACCAACGCAAGATCAGATCCTGCACTTTCATCAATTCACCGGCGACGGCGATGCCAATAATGATCTTCTAATGAATCGCGACGGCCAGGTTTTCACCGTCAGTGTAACATCTCTGCAAATTTCCTCACAGCTCGCAACAATGAAATATCTCGATCTCAAAAACAACCGTGAAGCTGAGGGGCAATTGACAATCGCTAAAACAATGGTTAGCCGATAATGAATGTTGTACAACGAATTCTTCATCGCCGCTTTTTCATAAAATTATTTAACTGGGAGTACGGGAGCGTTGGCGCTGTTTATACCTGGCTTTATCCTTTCTGGATTCTTCTTTGTATCCGATCACGTTCATTCTTCTTTTTTGCAGCTTCTAATCCCACGATCGAAAATGGTGGTTTTCTCAATGAAACCAAAAAAGCGATCACACCTTTAATCCCGGCGCAGTACCATCCAAAAACGGTCTTCTTTTCACTACCGGCAAATGCAGAAATTGTATTGAAAGAACTTAATAAGCACGGCCTCTCCTTTCCGCTGATAGGCAAACCAGATATCGGTGGTCGCGGACGCGGCGTGAAAGCATTAAAGGATGATACCGACGTCCGAAGTTATGTTGCAGGAACGGTGATGGATTTTCATATCCAGGAATATGTGGCCTTCAAAAAAGAAGTCGGCGTTTTTTATTATCGCATGCCTGGCGAGGCCACAGGGAAAGTTACCGGGATTGTTCGCAAAGAATTTTTGAGTGTCACAGGAGATGGAACACATTCGATCGAAGAACTATTATTAGTCGATAGGCGCGCTCTTATGTACATCGACGGCCTTCGTAAAATGCATGGGGATTTTTTAAAAACAATTTTGGCATCGGGTGAGAGAGTCGTCGTTTCTCCTTACGGCAATCACGCTCGTGGCTCGATGTTTCTAGACGATTCACACCTGATTGATGACGAGTTCACCCAAATGATCGATGAACTTTGCAAGCGCATTCCGGGTTTTTATTTTGGTCGCATGGATATTCGCTTCGACAATTGGGAAGATTTTAAAAAAGGGGAGAAGTTCATGATTATCGAAGTGAATGGAGCTGGCTCCGAACCCACTCATATCTATGACCCCCGTCATAGTATTTTTTTTGCATGGAAAGAAATTCTTCGCCACTGGCTTATCCTGTATCGCGTCAGCAAACGCAATCATCAATTGGGTCATCCATATCTCACTTTCAAACAGGGTGTACAAATGTTTCGCGACGATAAAATATGGAGCGCAAAACTCGCGGCAATGCCAGAATAAATAATGGTGCGACTATCTTTGTTTCGTTGAATGACGGGACAAACAATATTAGATGAATACCGGGAAAATATTTTTAACTGGACTTTTTATCAGCTTTCTCGGTGCGTTGCCATTGGGAACATTGAACATTGCTGCGATGCAGATTTCGGTAAGCGATGGCATCCGTCCTGCCATTTATTTTTCGGCTGGGGCGTTATTGATTGAAATGATTTATGTCCGCCTTTCCCTGGTGGCGATGGATTGGGTACGAAAACAAACCGTACTTTTCCGATGGCTTGAATGGATCACACTATTGATTGTTGTCGCATTGGCGGTATCCAGTTTTATTGCAGCGGCGGATCCTGCGGTTAAAAAAAATGTTCTCCTTTCAAATACGCTTCATCGGTTCTGGTTAGGGGTAATGATGAGCGCTTTAAACCCGGTTCAAATACCATTTTGGTTTGGTTGGAGTACCGTGTTGTTTACAAAAAAGATTCTTTTACCTCGAAACGATCATTACAATCTTTATCTTCTCGGCATTGGCATCGGAACGTTTATTGGCAATGCCATCTTCATATTTGGCGGGCGTCTTCTCGTTGACAGTTTAAATAACAATCAAAACGTTATCAATTGGATTGTGGGAGGAGTGTTTGCGGTGACGGCGGTGATACAGGCGTGGCGGATGTGGAGGAAGAAATAATGCGAATGTGCGATTGCGAATGACTAATGTGCGAATTCCTGTGTTCGTTAGATCGATTGCTCAAATTTGCGAAATGTGCAAATATGCAAAATTCCTACAGGCAGTTCCGTTCATGATGTAAGGTTAGTTTGAATAGAGGAATTCGCACATTAGTCATTCGCAATTCGCACATGCTTACATAAAGATTAATCAACAATAAACAACTTACACCCGGCTTTCGTCATACTCTGATGCGGCTCATCATTATCTCCAACGAAATAAGTCATTCCGGACAACAAGGTAAAGCGTCGGCCATCTTGCAAAACTGTTTCTAACGCTCCTTCTACGCAATGCAGAATATGTCCTTTCTGGCACCAATGGTCAGCGATATAATTGGGACTGTATTCCACTTTTCGAATTCGGATATTGCCCATTTTAAAAATCTGCCAGTAAGCCTCTCCGGTAGTTCCTGTATGAATTTCTTTTGGTATTGAACTCCAATCAAGTGTTTGGAAAGGAAAAGATGCGAGTTGCATGGGTTGAAATTAAACTGAATGATTTTTAAAAAAACTAAAGTTCTTTGGTCCATTGATCCCTCTCCTGCGGGGAAAATTTCCATGGAGCAAAATTGTTTTCTACGTTGCTAAACATACTGTTCCATTCCTGGGGGGCATTGCTTTCTTCCATCACCAACGATCTACGAAGCTCCACAATTATCTCCAATGGTGAGATAGAGACCGGGCATTCCTCGACACATGCATTACAGGTGGTGCACGCACGAAGTTCTTCTACAGTAATATAATTGTGCAATAACGACTTGCCGTCATCCTTAAATTCTTTATTCGCCGAGATATTTCTTCCAACTTCTTCCATCCGATCTCGCGTATCCATCATTATCTTTCTGGGCGATAATTTTTTGCCGGTAATATTTGCCGGGCATGCGGCGGTACAGCGACCACATTCTGTGCAGCTATAGGCATCAAGCAGATTTCGCCAACTCAGGTCCATAATATCCCGCGCCCCGAACTTCGAAGGTGGTGCTGCGTCTGTTGGTGCGGTTTCTGGTTGCATTGCATATAACACTTCGTTTTGAACAGAGGGCATGTTACGAAATTTCCCTTGCAGCTCGAGCCGCGCAAAATAAGCATTCGGAAACGCAAGAATAATGTGTAAATGTTTCGACCAGGGCAGGTAGTTCAAAAACGCAAAAATGCCGATAATATGAAGCCACCACGCACTTCGTTCAATACCTACTAATGTTGCCGCAGATACATTATTAAATAAGGGAGCGATTAATCCCGAGATCACAAAATTGCCGGTCTCATGATAACCGGGTTGGCCTTTCAATTGCAATGCACGATCACTGGCATTCATCAAAATAAATAAACTCATTAATACGACCTCTGTGATAAGGATTAAGTTCGCGTCCGTTTTTGGCCAGCCATCAAGCTCCGATTGATTAAGACGTTTCAATCGGGTAATATTTCGTCTAGCCAAAAAAATCAGGCAAGAAAGCAAAACGAGCAACGCTAATATCTCAAACGAATTGATAAGGAAAGAATAGAAGGAGCCAATGTATTCAAGAAACAATCGATGGGTTCCGAATATTCCATCGAGTACAATCTCGAGTACTTCAAGATTTATAATTACGAAGCCCACATAAATCGCAAGATGCAATAGCGCAACAAATGGGTAGCGAAACATTTTTTTCTGTCCAAAAGCAAGCAGTAACATGTTTTTCAGCCTTAGGCCAGGTTGGTCGCTGAAGTTTTCATCTTTTCCTAATAAAATATTGCGACGTATTGCAATTACTTTTTTCGAAAAAAACCAAACAGCGAATCCCGTAATTAAAATGAAAATTGCCTGTGGTAAATACTGCATATGGGCAAGATTGAATAAATGCTAAGATAAGTTAAAAGGAGTGACTGTGTTAAGCATGTGCGAATGTGCGAATTACTAATGTGCGAATGAAAATACAGGGCAAGCCTTTTTTTGCAAAGTGCATTTACAGCGCACGGAACACGCCCCACACATTACGCGGCACTTTTTTGATCTGCGCTGATCCTTGGTGTTTT
>JACMLR010000022.1 GCA_014379515.1 Chitinophagaceae bacterium | reverse complement strand
TTGTATTGTCATGAAAAACACACAACTTGCAGTCAACGAAATCCGACTTTCCTCTCCTGTCCAGCTCCTGTTTTTGGCTGAGACTGGATCTACTCTTCCCAAGGCTTCATCTACCCAAACTTCGGCAAACTGCGCTCCGAAAGAATGAAAAGAATATTTTTTGTTATCGCTGTTTTCTTCCTCGGGTATGTTCGCAGGTTCGCACGGTGCGCCCGGAATTGTGAGGCCGTTACCCGAAACTGGTAGCGTGGTCACACAGGCTTCAATCTGCGTTTTGCGATTGCGTCGCAAAATGGCTACGTAAGAATCTAACTTCGAGGAATCGCTGCGAAGGAAAAATTTTTCATCAGCATATTCTATTTCATCAAGCTGCCTGCCTTTTAACTTGGATTTTGGGTCGTTGATGGCTAATTGCATTAAGTCTTCCCGGAGCTTCTCACAAGTCTCTAAAATCGCCGGATGAACACTTGCCGTCGTTTGCGACCCAACCGAATTATTCCCCGGCGGCAAGTTTGAATCTCCAATCTCAACAACTATTTTGTCCATTGGAATGCCCAATGCATCCGCAGCAGTTTGTGCACAAATAGTATATGTTCCAGTGCCAAGATCCTGGGTACCGCACATGACTGTTACTGAACCATCTGCCATCATTTTTACTCTTACAGAAGCTTTGCTACGATATCCAGGATAAGTTGCGGTTGCCATTCCGTACCCTATTAAGTATCGTCCGTTGCGTTTTTGCCGTGGCTTCATATCTCTATTAGCCCAACCGAATTTTTCTGCACCTGTTTTGTAGCATTCTAAAAGATGTTCACCCGAAAACGGAATTTTTTTCATAGGGTCGATAGCGGTATGATTCAATCGGCGCAACTCAATAGGGTCAATGTTTAGCTCGAAAGCGAGTTCATCCATAGCGGACTCCATAGCAAAACTTCCCGGCGTCTCTCCAGGTGCCCGCATAAATCGTGGCGCACCCACATTTAATTTGGCTACGCGATAAGTTATTTCCCTGAGTGGGGCGTCATACAAAACTTCAGTCGGTAACCCGCAAGATTCAAAATATTGACTTACAGGATTGGCATAGGTATCAGTATGGTGGCGGATAACAGAAAGTTTTCCATTTGTTTGAGCACCTAATGCTATAGTTTGTATTGTTTCACCCCGCCTTCCCGTATTAAGCTGCATCATCTGTCGGGTTAAATACATTTTTACAGGACGTTTGACAATACGTGCTGCCATTGCTGTAATCAAATAATGCAATATTGCACCTTTGGAGCCAAATCCGCCCCCTAAATAGCGGCAAATGACCCGAACGTTTTCCCGTGGGAGATCAAAAAAGTAGGAAATGATGACACTTGTATTTACCGTACCCTGTGTCGCTTCGTACACCGTCATTTTATCGGCTCCCTCCCATAGTACAATGCCGGAGTGTGACTCCAGCGCATTATGCACTTCTGTTGGCGTTGTATAGGTTTGTTCGATTTTAATGGGAGAAGCAGCAAGTGGCCCGGCAGCTTGTCCTGCATTGATCTGAGCATCGTGCTGCTGAATGATTTTTTCAGGCCGGAATCCATTGGGCAATTCGGCTTTTAAATCTATTGCAGGCTTCTCAGCGGCGTAGGTTATTCGCACCAGCCGGGCGGCATAGCGTGCTTGCTCATAGGTTTCGGCAACAACGCATGCAACAAACTGCCCGAAATAATGCAAAGTATTATCCTGAAACGGTATTGCTGATTCGTGTGGTATTGCAATAAATTTTCTTAACTCATCAAAATTGGGAACTTTGAGACGTGGCGCATTTTCGTGGGTTAAAAGTGCGAGAAATCCCGGACTGCTCTGTGCTTCGAGACCATCAATTTGTACAACTTTGCCTTTGGCAACGGTTGCGCCTATCGGAACTGCGTAAACCATCCCCGGCTGATTGAATTCGGCGGAGTATTTTGCCCCACCTGTTACTTTTAGCCGCCCGTCAATACGATCGAGCGGTTTACCTATTATCGCCATTGGTTATGATGTTTCAAGAATTAAAATTAAAATGCATTTCTCCTCGAATTTGCTTCAACCTGTGAAATCAGCAATTATCATTATTACACTGCTATTGCACTAAACTTTTATTCAGTTGCTTTGCAAACTTTGTTTCTTATTTTTTTTGTTTAAGAAGATCAACACCAAATTGATTAAGAAAACTAATGCCATCATTCATCACCCATTCTTCTGCGAGAAGACCTGCATTATTAAAACGGAACATGCTTATAACTTCAAATTTTACAAGTTTTCCAGTTGGTTTTAAGGGACCAACTGCCGATTGTTTTAACTCTTTGTCAAACTTCCCTGAGAATATAGTATGGGCTGCTACCATATTACCCTCCACCATTATTTTCTCACGAGTAATAGTAAAATCAGTTAAGGCGTATCGCCAGTTTATCCATAAGGCTTTGAGTTGAGTTAAATTCATATCACCACTCGCACTGTGTAAAACGAAGTCATCTGAAAAGTAAGCATCTAAAACTTTGTTATCACCTGTCTCAATACCTTCTTTTCCAATTCGGACAAGTCCAGCGGCTAAAGGATGATTTGAAATATATTTATCGATACTGTGATTTTTTGAATTTGCAGGTATTTCAGTTTGCGCCTGAAGTACGTAATTGCTTGATAAAAGCAGAAGAGAGAAAAGTAATTCTTTCATATTTAGGATTTAAGTGATGAACGAAATAATACCTTAAACTTTTGATTTATTTTTTCCCTGAAATCATTGCAAACATCTACTATCTTATTTCTTAATTCGTCCCACCGTTCATGGCTTGGGTTAAAGCACGAACAATAGCCCGCTTGCCTAATTCAACTTTAAACTTATTGTGCTCCAGCGGTTTTGCGTTTAGCATTTCTGCTTCAGCAGCTTGCTTGAAATTTGCTTCGTTGGCGGTTTTGCCTACTAGAAATTTTTCAGCCTCTAATGCACGCCAGGGTTTGTGCGCAACGCCACCCATTGCAATGCGTACCTGCATTATTTGATTGGCATTCAATTCTAATGCTGCGGCGACTGACACGAGTGCGAAAGCATAACTGGCACGGTCGCGAACTTTTAAATAAGAACTGTTTGCGGCAAAATTGTTTTTCGGAATTTCAATGGCAGTAATGATTTCGCCGTGGATGAGGTTGTTGTCTTTTTGCGGGGTGTCGCTCGGCAAACGATGATAATCGGCGAAGGGAATACTTCTTTCTATACCACCTGTAGCCTGCACTTTTACAACAGCATCCAGGGCAACAAGTGCCACGCACATATCGGATGGATGAACCGCCACACAATCTTTTGACCAGCCGAAAATGGCGTGCATGCGGTTGATGCCTTCCCTGGCTCCGCAACCTGTTCCCGGCTCACGTTTATTACAGGGCATAGCCGTATCGTAAAAATAAGAACAGCGGGTGCGTTGGTTTAGGTTGCCGCCGTTGGTTGCCATATTGCGGATTTGCGCCGATGCACCTGCAAGAATTGCCTGTGTTAGCAACGGAAAATTTTGGCGGATTATGGGATCGTTTGCTGTGTCGGTGTTTTTGCTAAGTCCTCCAATGGAGACACCGCCATTGTTCACGATCTCGGTAATTGTTTTTATTTGTGTAAGCTTTAATCGGGTGATGTCAACCAGTTCATCAGGACGTTCAACGTCTTCTTTCATCAAATCAAGAATATTGGTGCCGCCTGCCAAAAATTTTGCATTCGTATTAACCGCAAGCATTTGTGATGCGGAATTGTTATCGTTTGCTGCAGAATATTTAAATGGTCTCATTACTTACATTTTTTATGCGCCGGTTGAGAAGATGGGTTGATTATAGTCCCGAAAACTGCCATGTTTGGGCAACATCTTTGCCGGTGTGCACTTCTTTTATAGCTGCAACAATGTTGGGATAAGCACCGCAGCGGCAAATATTTCCTGACATCCGTTCCCTGATTTCATCGTCAGAAAGCTGCAGCGGACCGGCCTTGGTGCGAACATTTGGGGTTACATAACTTGCTTCGCCGTTTTTTGCCTCGGTCATTAAGGCAACCGCTGAACAAATTTGCCCGGGCGTACAATAGCCGCACTGGAAACCATCATGTTTTATGAACGCCGTTTGCATTGCATGCAGCTCTTCACGGTTAGCCAACCCTTCAATGGTGGTAACTGTTTTGCCTTCGCAGGTTGCGGCAAGGGTTAAACAGGCCAATACCCGCCTTCCATCAACAATAACTGTACAGGCTCCACATTGTCCATGATCACAACCTTTTTTTGATCCTGTGAGTTCCAATCTTTCCCGCAGCGTATCCAATAAGGTCATTCTCGAATCTACCTCGAGGGTGTTTCTGACACCGTTAACTTTGAAAGATACTTTCACTTTGTTTTCCAGGTTTGCAGCCTGAAAAGCAGTTGACGCAGAATCCGAAGTTTGTGCGAAAAGCTGATGCCTGTCAAACATTTGAAATACAACCAATGCACCACCGGTTAAAGTAATCAACTTCAGGAAGTGCCTCCGCTTGATGCCCTGCGAAAGAATCTCCGGTAGGTCTTCGGGCATGTGGGTTTGAAAAAGTTCTTTCTCTTCGTCTGTCAAAGCCGTTGCGGCCAGTTGGTTTGCCATAATTAAAAAGTAACGAATGATAAATAAATGGGGCTTGGAAAACGCCGGCGACAGACTGAACATCTTCCTCAAGACAAGGTGGGGATGTTCCCGGAATCCATCCAACTTCGGCACACAAAACGAACACGCTTTCCCAAATTTCGTCAAAACACTTGCAATACAGCTTGATAAAAGGCAAGAAATTAAATCTTCTATTCACTAATCATAATCTTTCGGCGAATGCGGCTTAGGGTGCTTTCCGTAATGTCTAGATAGGAAGCGATGTGCTTGAGAGGTACACGCCGAATGATATCGTGCCTTGTTTGTACAAAGCGCAGGTAGCGGCCTTGTGCGTTCAGGTGCAGCTTGTACAGCATGTTTTCTTTAATGGTGACGATAGTATCCTGGTAAATCAACCGCACGAACTTGTCAAAAACCGGATAGCGGTCAATGAGCAATTGCAGCGTGGCGGCATCCACCATAACCATATTGGTATCTTCCAACGCCACAACATTTTCGAGACTGGGCGCCTGCTTGAAAAAGGATATAAACTCGGTAAAGAATTCGTCTTCTTTCACAAACCAATTGGTATATTCCTCGCCGCTGCTTTTGTGGGAATAGATACGCA
>JACMLR010000199.1 GCA_014379515.1 Chitinophagaceae bacterium | reverse complement strand
AATGGCAGACACATCGGAAGTGCTAAATGGCCTTGATCTTTCAGACACAAATTCGAAACTGCTCGCCATTGTTGCTAACACCCGCGGCGCAGCGGAAGCAGCTTCTCATGATGCTATTACCTATCTTGGCTTTCCATTCTCTGTTTCGCCAACATTTCAGCAACGCAACACAAATAGTACAATTGAACAATCACTCGTTCGGGTACAGGAGATTCAGGAACTCTGCGTCCTCAATAATAAAGAACTGATCATTTATCTTTCGATGGGTTTCGGCAATCCTTACGGAGATGCATATTCGGAGGATATCGTTTTTCAATGGGCGAACGGGCTTGCTGCACTTGACATCAGGATATTCTCACTTGCCGACACCGTTGGCCTCGCAAACGCGGCCCAGGTTAGGTCGATGACTCACTCCATGGTTCAAAACTTTCCGAATTGCGAAATAGGAGTGCACTTGCACTCATCTGTTTCAAATCGAATGGAAAAAATGGAGGCAGCACTTGACGCAGGTTGTATGCGTTTCGATGGCGCGCTCAATGGAATCGGAGGCTGCCCGATGGCCGATGATGAACTTGTCGGCAATATGGCGACCGAATGGATGGTTGATTTTTTGGAAGAGAAAGGGCATGTAACTGGTTTGGATAAAGCTGCACTTGCGTCATCTTTGCAAATTGCTCAGGACGTTTTTAATTAAATCCGGCTTACTTTCAAGAATTTATCTGCACAATGGAATTTCAATTACCAATCAACATCAACCCACTTCCCGGGGGAATCAAGTATCAGGATCGTATTCTGCTTACTGGTTCCTGTTTCACTGAACACATCGGTGACCGCTTACATGAATTGAAGTTTAAAACATTGCAGAATCCGAATGGAATTTTGTTCGATCCGGCCTCAGTTGCAAGTAGCCTCATATCGTACATACAAAACAAAAAATATTCGCAGGGGGATTTGTCGCCATTCAATGAACTATGGCAAAGTTGGCAACATCATAGCCGCTTTTCAGCAATGAATGCCGACGAATGCTTGTCGCTAATCAATCAATCTCAACAACGGGCTCACGAATTTTTAAAAGACGCAGATTGGTTACTGATAACACTTGGCTCTTCCTTTTCTTATCGACTGACAGAACATAATCAACCCGTTGCGAATTGTCATCGCGCTCCGGCGCAATGGTTCCGCAAACACCTCATGACGATTGAAGAAATCAATTCAACCCTTGATAATTGTATTCATCAATTATTTCGGTTTAATCCAAAACTGCAGATCATTTTCACGATCAGTCCCGTGCGGCATATCCGTGACGGAGTAATTGAGAATAACCGCAGCAAAGCACGATTGGTTGAAGTGGTTCATCACCTCGTTAATAAATTTGATAAACTTCATTATTTTCCAGCATACGAATTAGTCGTCGATGTATTGCGAGATTATCGATTTTACGATATCGATATGGTGCATCCGAATTATGCGGCAACGAAATTTGTGATGGAGCATTTCATGCGATCGTGCATAACTGCTGAAGCACGTGAACTATCTGAACTCATCGAGCAGGTTGTTCGAGCTCGCCGGCACAAACCATTTCAACCAGCAACTGAAGCACATAAAAAATTTTTACTGCAAAATCTTCAGCAAGCGAGAATGCTGGAAGAGAAATACCCGTTTTTAGATTTGAGTGAAGAGCGGGCGTTCTTTGAGAGTTAAAATTTCTCGCGGCGTCGCGGCGAATACAAATACAGCGCACGAAAACAGCCTTCAGTTTTATGGCCCTTGCGGGTCCGCGTTTTTGAGCGCATGTTTCAAAATACAAATCTCGCAAAGTCGCAAGGGCGCCAAGAACGTATCCAATTTGAAAATCTTTTCCGATCCTTGTAAAGTACGTTTGCTGCCCACAAAAACATTCGAAATTAGCCTTCAGTCCGACGGCCTTTGCGGGTCCGCGTCTTTGCGCGCCTGTATTTATTTAAGACTTTGAACGACCGATATCATAAATATAATCTCGCCAAGTCGCCAAGCCGCAAAGTTTGACAAAATTGCAAAAAGTTTTACCCCTTGAATAAATGCATTT
>JACMLR010000198.1 GCA_014379515.1 Chitinophagaceae bacterium | reverse complement strand
ATTCGCACATGCTCTAATTCATCAATCAACCTCATCTGCCCAAGGCATTTAGCACATTTTCCTATTTTGCACATTTCGCACATTACTTCAACTCCATCACCCAACTCTCTTTCCCCGGAATTTCCATGCCTTCCAATGCAATTGTTTTATTCGAATGAATGTTACGTGCGTTTTTAAAAGCTCCGATTCGCTCCTGGTAAATAGTCCAGTCCGGCTTGTACGCTCTATCACTTGTATTAGTAATAATCATGATCGTTTGACGATCATCGTATCGGAAATAAATATATACGCCATCGCGCACGATAAACTGCATCGTTTTCCCGGTAGTCAACGCACTGGATGTCTTTCGAAATATTGCCAGCTTACTGATATGATCAAACGCTTCATTCTCTTTGGTACTCCGCCCCTCTCTTGTAAACTTGTTGACTGAATCACCAGCCCAGCCTCCTGGAAAATCCAGTCGAACTTCGGCATCGGTTGGATTTTTAAAATTCTTCATCAGAATTTCGGTACCATAATATAGTTGCGGAATACCACGCATTGTTAATAGCCAATTCAATCCCCATTTCATTTTGCTCCAGTCCTCACCTATCACTGAAAACACCCGATCCATATCATGGTTATCGAGGAAGATGCAATTGTTGAGTGGATTTTTATAAACGATGTCCTGTGCGAGTGTCATGTAAATGCGGTTGACACCTTCGGTCCAGCCGAATGGCTGGTTCATTCCGGCCTGCATTGCGAAGCAAAGCGAAAAATCAATTGCACCAGGTGCATTATGCTTAAATGGAATTTTGAAATTATTGTCGACAAAATAAGCGTTGGCCACAACAGTGTTGGCCCATGCTTCAACAAATGTGGTGATCGTTGGAAATTCTGATTTCAACGCGGCGTTTACATTATTTACAAAAGTTTCATCACAATATTTGTAAGTATCGATCCGGAAGCCATCAAACCCAAATTCCTCGACACTCCAGATTGCATGTTGAATCAGGTAGGTGGCGAGCAAAGGATTAGCAAGATTCAGATCCGGCAGGTGCTTTACAAACCATCCTTTCACCATATTGTTCTTATCGAACTTCGATGCATAAGGATCAAACATTGTTTCCTCGCGATGGTTAGGGCCGGTGAATTCCGGCCATTGATTGATCCAGTCTTTTGCTGGCGGGTCGCGATTGATCCAATGTTCAAGACCGATATGGTTATAGATCGCATCCTGGATCACTTTCAATCCCTTTTGATGGGCGGCGTTGATGAACGTTTTGTACTCATCGTTCGTTCCAAAACGTTTGTCGACATTGTAATGGTCCGTAAACCAATAACCGTGATAACCAGCCATATCAAAACTGCCTTCGCGCATCTTGGGCATATCGTTTTCCGTTACGGGAGTAAACCATATCGCTGTTATGCCGAGTTCGTTGAAATAATCGAGGTGATCCTGAACTCCTTTCAAATCGCCACCATGGCGTGCAAATTTATTGTTGCGATCAGCCGTCTTATCGCGATACAAATCTGGCAAAGCATCATTGGCAGGATTTCCATTCGCAAAGCGATCCGGCATCAGGAGATAGGAGAAATCGGTTGAAGTGATTCCGCGCACTCTCGTGGTTCCATTCTGTTTACTTTTTGATTTCAATTCATACGTAAACTCATAAGTTGTTTTACCATTGGCAATAACCTTCACTGGAAATTTGCCCGGCTTTGTGCTGGGTTGAATACTAACGTTAATAAATAAATAATTGGGATTCTCAACGCGTTGAATACTTAACAGCTTAACACCCGGATAATTTATTGTAACAGATTTATTTGCGGGATTGCCAATACCCACTTTACGGATCATCAGTTGGAGTTGCGTAGATTTCATGCCCGTCCACCAATGGGTTGGATACACTGAAACATCTTGTGCAAAACTTACAACAGTGAACAGGATTGCAAAAAATAAAACAATATTTTTTTTCATATAAGTTTTTATACTGATCTCTTTTCTTCAATTGATAACTCGGTCGACAAGTCTTCGTCAACAAATTCGTTTCGCTTTTCACGGATGAAGATGTAGCATATCAATGCCGCAACGATCATGAGTACACCACCAATCTGCACAGCCAGTAAGCGATCGTTGTTTAATACATTTCGCATCAGCCAACCAAAACCTAACGAAGCAATAATTTCAGGAAGAACAATAAAGAAATTAAATATTCCCATGTAGATGCCAACCTTGTCTTTCGGTAAAACACCACTTAACATTGCATATGGCATTGACAAAATGCTAGCCCATGCAATACCGACTCCGGTCATTGAAGCAAACAACATGTACTTATTCTCAACCCAACTGACACTTATCATTCCAATAGCGCCGCAGATAAGACAAAGCGCATGCGTTAATTTTCTGCCGAGTTTATCTGCAATAAACGGTAGCACCAAAGCGAAAAGAAAAGTGATTACACTGTAGTAGGCAAGTGTAAGGCTACCAAAATCCGCACCCTCAGCATACACAGGATCATTGCCATCTTTCCCACCAAATACATTCACGGCAACAGCCGTTGTATAATAAAACCACATCAGGAACAATCCCGGCCAGGTGAAAAATTGGACAAGCGAAACGATCTTCATTCGCTTCGGCATATTCATTAGCGCGTGCAGAATTTCTCTTGCACCTCCGCCAAACCCTTTATTTGATTCTCTCACCTTGTCTTTGAAGCCGACATCAGACGGCGGATATTCTTTGGTTGTGAAAACTGTATACAATACCGATGAGAGAAAGAAGAAAGAGCCGATATAGAAAGACCATTTTACGTTTTCTGGTATACTTCCCTGTTCTGCTGTATTGGAAAGACTGAAAACGTTTCGCATCAACCACGGTAATGCAGAAGCAATGCTCCCACCTAACCCAATCATTAAACTCTGCATAATAAAACCGCGGTTTATTTGAGAGTCGGGTAGTTTATCTGTTACAAATGCGCGGAACGGTTCCATCGCGATATTGCCACACACATCTAAAATCCAGAGTAAGCCGGCCGCCATCCATAGGGCGCTGCTGTGCGGCATAAATATGAGGGCAATCGAACTGAAGATGGCACCAAACATAAAGTATGGGCGTCTTCGTCCCCAACGTGGATGCCATGTTCGATCACTTAAATAGCCAATAATAGGCTGAACGATTAAACCGGTGAGTGGCGCGGCCAAAAAAAGAAGTGGAATCTCGTCGGGATTTGCACCAAGGTTCTCGTAGATCCGTCCCATATTCGCCCGTTGCAAGTCCCAACCAAACTGAATTCCAAAGAAACCGACACTCATATTGATAATCTGGGATAGACTGAGCCGGTGTTTGATCCCGGTGTAGGCAGTTGACATAAGCAATCGTGTTGGTTAGCGAACGTTTGGAAACGGAAGATAATAAGTTATTGTGTAAAAAGTACACACCGACATTGAAATGCCGGTGTGTACAATCTATTATCTATTTCTAAGCTGATTTATATAACAAAACCGTTTGGTACAACTGCTCCTTTCTTCACCACAACGATTCCATCTTTTACCGTGTAAAGAGAATGATCGGTGTTTTCAAGATGTGGGCCGCCATTGATTCGGACATCATCACCAATTCTGCAGTTTTTATCAAGGATCGCATTTTTTATATAGCAGCGATCCCCAATACCAAGTTTGGGAATTCCCCGCTCGGCGTTGTGTAACATTTCTTCAAGCGTTTCAAAATAATCTCCACCCATAACGTAGCTGCTGACGATGGTTGTACCCACTCCCACTCTTGTGCGAATACCAATCACACTGCTCTCAACTCTTGAAGCATTGATGATACAGCCTTCGGCGATGATTGTTTTTTCGAGGGTAGTTCCACTGATTTTCGCGGGTGGCAGCATACGCGCACGCGTATAGATTGCCTTTGTATTATCGAACAGGTTAAAATCAGGAATCTCTGCCGTCAATCCAAGATTCGCTTCGAAGAACGAATAGATGTTTCCGATATCGGTCCAGTATCCATCATACTGATAACTTGCGATCTTATATTTCTCAATCGACTGTGGAATGATTTCTTTTCCAAAATCGGTGGCGTCCTTGTATTCATCTTCCAAAAGATCAACAAGCAGTTGACGATTGAAAATATAAATTCCCATTGAAGCGAGATATTTACGACCCTGGTTTTGCATTTCGGTTCCTGTATCACTTACCCATTCTGGCAAAACGTCTTTCTTTGGCTTCTCAATAAAAGAACTGATTAAACCAGTATCGCTTGTTTTAAGAATTCCAAATTCCGGCGCATCGCGATCACCAACCGGTATTGTAGCGATAGAGATATCGGCATTTTTTTCAATGTGATTATTGATCATTTCACGGAAGTCCATTTGATACAGTTG
This sequence comes from Chitinophagaceae bacterium, assembly GCA_014379515.1. Taxonomy (GTDB): domain Bacteria; phylum Bacteroidota; class Bacteroidia; order Chitinophagales; family Chitinophagaceae; genus Endoryza. The sequence goes on along the minus strand of JACMLR010000198.1, from coordinate 11,009 downwards.
GTCACCAGAAAGAATCAGCACGTAGTCGCTTGCGAATGGCTCAATATGACGTAGGCTTTGTCGAACAGCGTCAGCAGTACCCTGGAACCAGGTTGGGTTATCGGGGGTTTGCTCTGCTGCGAGTATATCGACAAACGCGGAACTGAAGGCACTGAAATGATAGGTGTTCTTTATATGGCGATTCAGTGACGCCGAATTGAATTGAGTGAGAACAAACATTCTCGCAATATTCGAATTCAAACAATTCGAAATGGGAATATCTACCAGTCGGTACTTGCCCGCAATTGGAACTGCGGGTTTCGATCTGCTGGCGGTAAGCGGGTAGAGACGGCTTCCGGCTCCACCGCCAAGTATAACGGCTAAAATTTCTTTTGACATAGCAAGTATTTTAAATGAAACGGTCGTTAGCGTTTGACGCTGGCATAAACATCGGCATATTTCGAAACACTATTCTCCCAACTAAAATCGAGTGCCATCATTCGTTTGCGGACGGTTGCCATTGCTTCTTTATCACGGTACAACTCTACAGCCCGCCACACTGCATGGCTAATATCACCGACGGCAGTTTGATCATAACAGATTCCATAACCACCTTTTTCTCCGTAATCTATTACGGTATCCTTCAAACCACCAATTCGGCGAACCATCGGTATTGTTCCGTAGCGCATAGAATACATTTGATTGAGGCCGCAAGGTTCAACGCGAGATGGCATCAATAAAAAATCCGCGCCAGCATACATCTGGTGACTCAATCCCTCATTATACCCGATGTACACATTATAATCATACTGCGCAAGTGGTTTCAAAGCAGCAAGTCCTGACTCAACTTCGGGGAAACCGCTGCCGAGTATCAGGAAATTCATTCTACGACCGATAAAGTAAAAACTATCGCCGATAAGTTGTGGCAATAAATCAGCACCCTTCTCACCAACAAGCCGGCCGATGAAAACAATTAAAGGCTTTTCAAAATCTAAATCGAACGCATCACAAAGTGCCATTTTGCTTTTTGCTTTTCCGGCTTCGGCATCTGCAGCACTGAAATGATGATTGAGATAGGTATCAGTTGCCGGATCCCATACGTCTGCATCGATTCCATTTAATATTCCAACGCATTTTCCTTTTTCGTATTCGAATAATGCCTCGAGGCCGTTACTCATGTATTGCAATTCGGCGAGGTAACTCGGACTAACAGTGGTAACCTTGTCGGCACATTTGATGCCCGAGGCAAGGGGATTTATAGTGTCTTTCCAGTCAAGCATTCCCCAGCGCCAGGTATCCCATTCAGGAATAAGCGCAATGTTTTCCCAGCCAAGCCAACCCTGATATTGCGCGTTGTGAATGGTGAGTACGGTAGGAACGTTTTTTATTGCCGCATACTTGAATGAGTGTTTTACCATAAATGGAATAAGACCCATATGATGATCGTGAACGTGGATTACATCAGGATGATGCTTCCATGCGCTGACCCAGTCGAGCACTGCAATCTGAAAGGCCATGAACCGCTCGGCGTCGTCATCATAACCGTATATTTTTTCGCGATCAAGAAGACCATTTATGTCGATAAGATATAAGTCAAAACCAAGCGAGTTCGTTTGCTCTTTGATTACCGTAAATTCAAACCACCAGGTGCCCATGTTGGTATATCCTTTATGCACAACTTCCCATTTGTTTGCATGAAGAAATTTAGTGCGATACATTGGCATCACAACCTTAGCGATATGACCCAACTGATTCAGATATTTGGGTAATGCTCCAACAACATCTCCAAGTCCACCAGCCTTAGCAACAGGATAACATTCAGCACTAACATGAAGTATTTCCATCCGGAAGAATTATTCTAAAAGTCCATCAATTTAGCGAGTAATCAGTAATCATTCATCAAAGGCTGAAAAAATTTTCTTCCTGATAAAAACTCATTACTTTCAGCAATCATTTAACCAACTGATTGTTTATGAACCAACCTGCGGATATTCTTTCGAACTCTTCTGACCTATCTCGCAAACAACCGACGAATACCGGTGCACTCGCAACGCTTGTTATGGTGTTCTTTTTTTGGGGGTTTATTGCCGCATCAAACAGCATCTTAATTCCATTTTGTAAATCACATTTTTCTCTCAGCCAGTTTGAATCACAATTGATCGGCTCCGCATTCTATGGAGCATATTTTATCGGATCACTTATTCTTTTCCTTGTCTCCAATTTTTCTGGTGTTGATATTCTCAATAAGATCGGTTATAAAAAAGGCATCATTTATGGCCTTTGGATATCAGTTATTGGTGCATTACTAATCATTCCTTCTGCGAATGCAAACTCATTTCCGGCATTACTCGGATCATTGTTTGTTGTTGCACTTGGCTTTTCGCTGCAGCAAACGTCTGCACAACCATTCGCAATCGCTTTAGGTGACCCGTCCACTGGTTCCCATCGGTTGAATCTTGGAGGTAGTGTCAATTCGTTTGGAACAACTTTAGGGCCCATTATTGTTAGTTATTTTTTGTTTGGACGCGTAGGTAACAACATAGAAGCTACCGTTACAAACATCAACACCCTTTACTTGATTGTCGCAGGTGTTTTTGCTGCCGTCGCATTAATTTTTAGCTTTTCGAATCTACCTGCAGGCACCAATGAAGCTTCAGTTGAAAAAGTCAGCAAAGCGTCTACTTCGCTTATTACAATGTTGTTCTTGTTGATCGGTGTAATCATTGTCGGGCAGTTTACCGACATCTCAAAGCTTACTTTATTAATCATTACACTGGTGGGTATCATTGTTATTCTTTTTGCTTCCAATGGGATGGCGAAGAAAAATAATATTGGCTGGGGTGCGATGAAGTATCCGCAACTGATTTATGGTATGCTTGGCATTTTTGTCTATGTAGGTGTTGAAGTAACGATCGATAATAACTTTGGCGCGTTGCTGAAAATTCCAGGGTATTTAACAGAAGCAGGGTTGGGAGAAAGTGAGATTTCGAAGTACGTTTCTCTTTATTGGGCGAGCCTGATGATTGGCCGATGGACTGGTGCTGTGAGTGTATTCAATTTAAAAGGCACAACCAAGGTTATCGCAATGATCATCGTACCCTATGTTGCGTTTGCTGTTGCCTTACTCGCAAGCAAATTATACGGTAATGACATCTCTGATTTATATGGATACGCGATTTGCGTTGCTATCGCGATAGCTGCCTTTTTCTATGGACAGGAAAAACCGGTAAAAACACTGATCATCGTTTCTGTACTTGCAGCTGTTGCAATGCTGATTGGTGTATTCACGGAAGGAATCGTTTCGGTTTATGCATTCATGGCAGGCGGCTTATTTTGTTCAGTTATGTGGCCATGTATCTTCTCATTAGGCGTTGGCGGACTCGGAAAATACACCAGCCAGGGATCTGCCTTGTTGATCATGATGATTCTTGGCGCGGCCGTTATTCCACCATTCCAGGGAGCCATTGGTGACAATCCTGAGGTAGGGATGCATCTTTCGTATTTGGTTGCAGCCGCATGCTTTTTATTCCTTGCATGGCTTGCCGTTAAATTGAGATCGGTGTTGAAATCACAAGGTCTTGATTTCGACAACCAGATTGGTGGCGGTCACTAATTCCATCATATTAATCATTAACTTTCGGCCCCGGTTTTTACAACCGGGGTTCTTTATAAAATCAACATTATGGCAAACGCGGCACCATCATTGGAAACACTCGCAATCGGCTGTGATATCGGCGGCACTGGAACTAAATTTGGAATCGTTGATCGCAATGGAAACGTTCTCTTCTCCGGAGAAATGTCAACCAAAAAACACAAAACAGTTGAAACTTTTATCAATGAGTTGTACGAGGTATTATCCCCTTTAATAAATAATGCAGGTGGAACCGGACGCATCAAAGGAATCGGAGTTGGCGCCCCCAATGGAAATTTTTATACAGGAACAATCGAATATGCACCGAACCTTCCATGGAAGGGTGTTATTCCGCTCGCACGAATGATCCAGGATAAATTTAAATTACCCGTTACATTAACCAACGATGCAAATGCTGCAGCAATTGGTGAAATGATGTACGGTGCAGCACAAGGAATGAAGGATTTCATAATGATTACATTAGGAACAGGTGTGGGTAGCGGCATCGTTGCAAATGGGCAGCTCATTTATGGTCATGATGGATTTGCCGGCGAACTCGGGCATACCATTGTATTTCCTAACGGCCGCATGCATGAAGGAACTGGAAAACAAGGATCGCTTGAAAGTTATGCATCCGCAACGGGCGTTACGCTAACAGCAATCGAAACACTTGAAAAAAGCGATGAGCCAAGTTTGCTGCGCGCGGTTCCAACAGATCAGCTTGATTCCAAATCAGTTTTTGAAGCGGCAATTCAGGGTGATAAACTGGCACTTGAAATATTTGAATACACAGGAAAAGTACTGGGCCTTGCACTTGCGAATGCAGTCATGTTCAGCAGCCCCGAAGCAATTATTCTTTTTGGTGGATTAACAAAAGCGGGAGACCTCATATTAAAACCTACGCGTGCGCATATGGAAGAAAACCTGATACAGGTTTTTCAAAACAAAGTAAAAATCCTGGTAAGCCACTTGAGAGAATCAGACGCAGCGATATTGGGTGCGAGTGCATTGGTGTGGGATCAGAAATAATGTGCGAATTGCGAATTGCTAATGTGCGAATTCTTGTGTGCAGCAGATTGATGTTTTGTGGCCATTTCCATGAGAATTAAACTGGTAATGATATTTCAATGGCGATTATCGGGAAGCTGGGTTCTTAATCCATTTAATCATAAAAACAGCAGGTACTTGTCGTTGACCCGTTTTATCCGAAGGATTGATTGTTATTTGCCCGTTTACCAGCATACAACTGCTTCCCCCGCCATCCAGATTTAATGCTTCCACACAACCAAGTGATTGAAGTATTTGCGCTTCCTGAAGCAATGTTGCTCCATCTGCAATTCCTGGTGCACGACCTTCAATCATCAAAATAATCAACTTTCCTTTTTTCGTGTATCCCATAGCGGTACGAGGATGGCGATCATTCAATCCATTTACAAACATTTGCTCCTGCCGGTTCGTGATAGTTACTTTTCCATCTTGCAATAATACCGGCCCTCCGCCAATCGCAGTATACATTCGCCACCAACGCCAGTTATCTAATGTAGATAAATCCTCAAACGATGGATCGGGTGTTTTTCCTTTTGCAACGATCGGGCGCTGTTGAAATGCATATGGCCATTGCTTTGCTGTATCCGTGAAAAGCCATGCTACATCCACTCTCCGATCCCGCGTTATTCCAATCGCACTTCTTGTAGGATAATAAAATGAATCGCCATTCTTACTCTTCAACGCAGGCACATTGTACGCGACCATCTTGCCTTCACGAATAACAGTATTGAGATTTTGATTTGTTTGAAACGAAAAGAACGTACCATTTACCACAACGAGTGGAGAATCCTCCATTGTATAAAACTCCGAAGGAGAATAGCGTTTGCCGTTTCCAACCTGCGTGGAAAAGTCTAATTGACGATCTGATAGTTTTGCTTCGATATAATAAGCAACGAAAGGCCTGCTACTAAGTGAATCAGTTGTTTTAAAAACATTGACAGAAGGCGGCAATGAGCCAAAATCGGAATTCACATTCTTCCATCGAAGCTGAGCATTTAATGATGCGGAAATAAATAAGAGAACGGGTAGTATGAAACGCATGGGGTTATTTTTGCTGCCGATCTTCTACTGGGAGAAATAAATCATTTCATTGATGACTTTCCTGCCACTTGCTTCTTCCGTACCCTGGAATGACATGGCGTTCGCTATGGTAGGATGACCGGACAAGTGGACCGCTTTCAACATAATCTAAACCGAGCTTGTACCCAATCTCCCTGTATTCTGCAAACTCATCCGGATGAACAAATCGTTTTACAGTCAGGTGCTTTTTTGTTGGTTGAAGATATTGGCCAATCGTCACAACGTCCACATCACTGTTTTTTAAATCTTGTAGTGTCTGAATGACTTCTTCGCGGGTTTCACCAAGCCCGAGCATAATACCACTCTTCGTACGCATCCCACCCTGTTTCAAAATCTTCAGAACCTCCATGCTTCTCCAGTATTTTGCCTGGATCCGAACCTGGCGCGTAAGGCGTTCAACAGTTTCGATATTATGAGACACAACCTCAGGAGCTGCATCAATCACCCGTTGAATATTTTCTTTTTCCCCTTTGAAATCGGGGATCAGGGTTTCAAGTGTTGTTGTTGGATTGAGTGCCTTGACAGCCTTGATGGTATTGTACCAGATGATACTGCCACCATCTTTGATTTCATCGCGATCAACCGAAGTTATTACCGCATGTTTTACTTTCATCAAATGGATTGCCTCGGCAACACGTTGCGGCTCGTCCCAGTCGATGGCTTCGGGGCGACCCGTGGCCACCGCACAAAAACCACAACTCCGGGTACAAACATTACCCAGGATCATGAACGTCGCCGTTCCCTCTCCCCAGCACTCCCCCATATTTGGGCAATTGCCGCTTTCACAAATAGTGTGAAGCTTGTGGGTATCGACCAGGCCCCGGACATGCTTATAGCTTTCGCCAATCGGCAGCTTTACGCGCAGCCAATCAGGCTTTTTAATTTTCGTACTTGATTCGGTAATGTTTGAGCTTGCGATAGTTTCTTGCATACAATTAATTCAACACCGCAACGGGTGAAAAGTTGAATCCGCAAAAATACATCACTTTCTTCTTCCGAGCAGAATGGAGATGTAGCCGCTAAAAAAGAATTGCTTTTGCTTGACGTAAGCAAGCTGTGACACGTCTTTGGAGTAGTATTCGGCCATTAGGCCAACCTCAATGGCAGTAACATTTTCGTTGAATCTGCCATAATCGAAACGCATCGCCGCCTTTGCGTGTGCGCCAGGATTGAACTTTACTTCGCCCCATCCTGTAAAAATACCCGCAGCACCGTTAATTCCGTAAACACTGTCGATTATTGTAGGGAAGGTTGATTGAAACTCCTCATTGACATTGTTCTGATCAACTACTTTTACGTAGTACGGCTTTAACAATCCCGCGGAAAGTCCGCCGCCAACAATTGCTGACACTGCCACGCCATTTTTATTGGCCTTACCACCGACCCGCAATTGCTGGGCGATACCAAGCTTTGCCTGGTAAAAATTGTTCGTTTTTCCGAAAACCACGTTACTGAAACCAAAACCGTCAAAAAGAGATATCTTTTTTTCCTTTGGATGCCGCTTTTCATTGAACTCAAACTGGAACAATGTGGTCTTACGGTTAGACTTATATTTTCCAAATTCATAAGAAAGACCATACCCGTCAGAGATCATTTTAAAACCAAAAATGTGATGCTTGTTAAAAACCAACTCTCCTTCCTCTTCCTGCTTCATTAGCAAGTTGATCTTGTCGCGACGCGCTTCTCGTTTTTCGTCCTTCTTCGATTTCGTTTCCTTTTTATACTGCGCCCACCCGGTCATTATGCACATGACACATAAACTGCTTAATAGTATTTTCTTCACCTGCATTGTTTTATATATAAACGTAAATTTAGGGCAAATTTTCACAAGATGACATCCAGTGTAGTATACGAAGGAAATCTCCGAACCGTTTGCACCCACCAAAAAAGCAGCAACCAAATTGAGACCGACGCGCCCCCAGATAACCAGGGTAAGGGCGAGCGATTTTCACCAAGTGATTTACTGGCAACCTCACTTGGTTCCTGCGCAATGACAATTATGGGAATTAAGGCGCGAGACATGAACGTAGATCTTAAGGACACATCAGTGGAGGTTGAAAAGATCATGAAGTCAGAACCGCGAAGAGTTGGAGGTATAAATTTAACGTTTCGTTTCCCGGAATCGGTTGCGGCAGACACCAAACAGCGAACCATTTTGGAGCGTTGCGTTCACTCCTGTCCCGTTTTTCATAGTATCCATCCGGATATCGAACTAAACGTCAGCTTCACCTGGGATGCAAAAGAAACGATAGCTGCTTCCTAACTATTTCACCCCTCTCAATACTACGTTTATGTCTATCCGTTTTTTTGTAACCGGCGGAACCTTCGATAAGGAATACAATGAGCTAACAGGCGAATTGTTTTTTAAGGAAACACATTTACCGGAAATGCTGGCGCGAAGCCGGAGCAGTCTTGACATTACTGTACGAACGCTGATGATGATTGACAGTTTATTAATGACTGACGAAGACAGGGAATTGATCGCACATCAATGCAGAAGCGCTGCTGAAGATAAAATCGTGATTACGCATGGAACCGATACGATGGCAGTGACTGCCCGAGTCCTTTCGGAAAAAGTAAAAAATAAAACCATTGTACTTACCGGCGCAATGATTCCTTATAAGTTCGGCAGTTCGGATGGATTTTTTAACCTCGGCAATGCACTGGCATTCGTTCAAACCCTTCCGCACGGAGTTTATGTGGTGATGAATGGCCGCGCCTTTAACTCAGGCAACGTGAGAAAAAATAAACAAACGGGAGTGTTTGAAGAGGGAGGAAGTTAGAGCGAGAGCGGAGTTTGAAGTATGAGGAGGGAGATGGAGGATGAAGTTTGGAGTTTGAAGTATGGAGGAGGAGGCCTTCCCCGCACTTCACACTTCAAACTCCAAACTTCTCACTCGCTCTCCACTACTTTATCGTTACCGTCACCGTCGAAGTTAGTCTCCTGCCATACGAGCGGTGAAGGGCATCAGCAAATTGGAGTGTTAATTTATGAGTGCCCGGCGGCAGTTTGATTTCAGCTGTTGATTGCGCATTGCCATAATGTAAATGAACAGAATCTTTTGGTACGGTTATTCCCGCAGCCATTGAGTCGAGCCCAATTAAGATGTGGTGATGCCCGGACGCAGGTTTGATAATTCCGTTCGCGGTATCAAGCGCCATATCATCAATACCCATTTCAATCATCAATGGTGAAGACAAACTCTGTCCGTCTTTTAAGTTTTTAAAATAAACTTTCGCATTGTCAGGTATCGTTGGTAATTCGGGAGCGGTTGCGGTAGCCGCCGCGTGCTCATGATTATCCTTTGATGTAGTATCCGAAGGAGTAGTTGCCGTGTCGGCGGAGTTGTTGCATGAATTTAAGATGCAAACAAGTGCAAAAAGAGAAATTGTTTTACGAAGCATGTTAGTTGAGTTTCGATAAAGATATTCCAATTCACTATTCTATACTCTTATTCTACATTCCATATTCCTTTTCCCAATTACCTTTGTGAAAATTTTTTTTATGGCGGAAGACTTAAGTGTGGGTGTTGGAACGAAGTCGGAACAATATGAATCGCTGATACCACAAATACAGGGCTTATTAACCGGAGAAGATGATCTTGTAGCGAACCTGGGAAATGTTGCGGCCGCATTGAAAGAACAATTCAATTGGTTATGGGTTGGCTTTTACCTCGTGACATCTCCAGATGAATTACTGCTTGGTCCATTCCAGGGTCCAGTTGCGTGTACCAGAATCCGTAAAGGTCGAGGTGTTTGCGGCACTAGTTGGTTAAAGGAAAAAACACTGATAGTACCGGACGTTGAAAAATTTCCCGGGCATATTGCATGCAGCAGTGCATCTAAATCTGAAATAGTTGTTCCGATAATTAGAAATGGAAAAGTTATTGCTGTGCTCGATGCTGATAGCAGCGAATATGATAGTTTCGATTCAACCGATCAACATTACCTGGAAAAAATAATTACCAGTATCTCTTTTTAGTTGTCTGACCCTTTATAACCTTCTTTGGAGTAAAAATTTGCAGTGAAAAACTCCGATTGATTTAACTTGGCAAAAAAATCAAATGCGGATTTTCCTTTTTCTCTCGCTCTTCCTGGTCGCTCTTATTTCAAATGCACAACAACAAGCTTTCGTGCATGTCAATGTTGTAAATGTCGTTACCGGAAAAATAGATGTCGATCAAACGGTTCTGCTGGATAGCAACCGGATCATCGCAGTTGGACAATTTAAAAAAATCAAAGTTCCTGCAACTGCTACACTGATTGACGCAAGCAATCAGTTTCTGATGCCGGGAATGATTGATGCGCATATACATTTTTTTCAAAGTGGTGGTCTTTATACCAGGCCTGATGGATTGAACCTCGGGGCCGTTTATCCATATGAAAAAGATCAACGTTGGATAAAGGATAACCAGGCTTCCTTGATGAAGCGATACCTGGCAGCTGGTATTACAACAGTTGTTGACGTGGGCGGTCCGTTGTCAAATTATAAAGTTCGTTCAACACTCGACACCACTGCACTTGCACCCAACGCCTGGGTAACAGGACCGTTGATCTCAACTTATCTTCCCCCCAATCTCGATAAAACCGATCCGCCAATTATAAAAGTTACTTCGCCGGATGAAGCTAGGGAGTTGGTAAAGCGTCAGCTTCCCTACAAGCCTGATTTTATCAAGATCTGGTATATCGTATTCCCCGGCCAGTCTGCTGCTTCTACCCTACCAATTATAAAAGCTGCCATTGATGAAAGTCATGCCAATGGATTGAAGGTAGCAGTGCACGCAACAGAATTTGAAACTGCTAAACTTGCCGTGCAGAATGGCGCGGATATTTTAGTGCATAGTGTCGATGATACGTTGATGAATACTGAGATGCTGGATCTATTAAAAAGCAAGCAAACGGTTTACATTCCAACGCTTGCTGTTGCACAGAATTATGATCGCACGTTTACTCAGCAATTCAATTTCTCACCATATGAACTTCGCTACGCGGATCCTTTTATGATCGGGACGTTACTGGATATTCAGCATATTGAAAAAGCAAAGTTGCCTTTTGATTATAAAAAGATTCGTACCCGCCTTTCGATCCCTGGCAAATCTGATACAATTATGTTGTCGAATTTGCTCGCTTTGCAGAAGAAAGGAGGACTCGTCGTTGCGGGTACGGATGCGGGTAATATCGGTACCCAACATGCTTCTTCCTTTTATCCCGAACTATTGCTGATGCAAAAAGCTGGATTAAGCAACTGGGAAATTCTTCGTTCGGCAACGAT
>JACMLR010000197.1 GCA_014379515.1 Chitinophagaceae bacterium | reverse complement strand
TTTTATTCTGAATGCTGATGGAATATACATTTTTCGGAAGCCGTTCTCCAGAGGGCACAGTATCGGTTGCTATTAAGTCGGGCCGTTTTTCACCAATAACAATTACGCCGTTTCTTCCATCCTCACCGAATCGATCGACTGCGGCGGGGCCACTGTAAATATTTACGTCGTAGTATCCACCTGCGGGATGGTTTGCAAAAAACTCAGCAATTGCCCATGTCTTCCCTTTATAAATAACATTGCCTTTCGATGCTTGCGTTATTTTGAAGTCTGCCGGCCCCGGCAAATAAATCACCCCGTTAATATCCCGGATCATTTGATCGGGTGTCGAGAATTCGACATTTTGAATGCTATTAGCACTGCTGTTTTTGACTCCGTTTCTGTTGCCAGAACTGATATAACTATCAAGCATCTCTTTTGCTTGCTTATATCCCTGCCGGGATGGTTCATCTGCATATTGTAAGGACATTGAAGAAAAACATTCTGCACAGTTTTCGTCGACTTTCCCTTTCTTCATCCCAATCAGTTCCATTACTGCTTTCGTCGTTTTACTGTCGTTTTGAAAACTGAGGCTGAATGCGGCAACTTGCCGATGGTAATCCGGATGATTAAATTCAAGTTTTACATCGAGCACAGAACTACCCGGTTTGAAGTCGAATCGGAAATATCCATTCTTGTCACTGATCGCAGACAACCCCGTGCGGCTATCTTTTACCGATACGTCCGCCACAGGAAGTTGCGAACTAACGTCAACGATAATTCCATCATACTTCACTGTTCCCGGAATTATGGGCTCATTTGCATTGTAATTGTTTCGAAATGCGAGCAACAGCACCGCAACGAGCGGAAGAATAAACATGAACCGCAGGAGGTGCATTCTGGCTGTTTTAATTTTGTTCATCATGGCTATACGCTTTTTAAGTGACGAGAAATTGAACTTCGGAGCTATACTAAAATGTGAAACACCAATGACTTTGAGAAGCATGTATTGATATTCTTTCTTATCGATCCCGTTTTCCAATACTTTATTGTCGGCAATGAATTCGAGGTTTTGCCGCACTGCGCGGCGAATCAACCATGCAAATGGATTGTACCAATTCAGCATCACCAGGCACTCGCTCCAGAGGATATCGACGGTGTGGCGTTGCTTAACATGTATAAATTCGTGGCGAATTATTTCTTTTAATTCTTCAGTTGTATGCTGATGCTGATTTACAAAAATTGAATTACCATAAGAAAATGGAATAATGTTTTTATCGACCTGGTAGATGCGTACTTTATCGTTTACCAGTAATGACGCGGAGCGCATCAATTTTTTGAAAGAAAGTTGTTGGATCAACAACCGGGTAAACATTACCATCACCCCAGCTATAAATACCGCAATTATCCATTGTTCAGTGGTCCACCCGGAACGCTTCTCAATTTGTAATGTAGTTGCCTGGAAGTCGACCACCGGAATCATTCCAACCATTTGGGAGTCCGTCCAGCTGTTTTGCTGCAGCACATGATCAACATCGATAAATGGGATAAAAAAAGCGGCGATCGAATAGCATAACAAGTACCAACGATTCCAATTATAAAATGTGAGCCGACGTAGCAGCAATTGATAAAAAAGATACATCACCGCAAGACCAATGCTGAGCTTAATAATATATGGAAGAAGAATAATCATTTGTTAAGTATTATCACTCAAAATAAATATTACCTGGAATGCGAACTCACCTAGCTTTTCTCACGCTCAATCATCTCAATAATCTCTTTCAATTCTTTCGGACTTAATTTCTTTTGTTCGACAAAGAAATTTACCAGCTGCTTGTAAGAGTTATCAAAATAACTTTTCACCACTCCATTCATATACTGTTTCTTGTATTCTTCTTCTGAAAATGCGGGTTTGTATAAATAGGCATTTCCAACAGCGCGACTAACCAGATAACCCTTCTTCTCTAAATTTTTTATTGTTGAAGCAAGCGTTGTGTAAGGAACAACCTCTTCCAATTTATCAAGAAACATCTTGACGTTTCCTTCACCAACAGCATACACCGCCAGTAAAGCCTGTTCTTCCTGTTGAGTTAGATTTTCACGCATATCTACGAAGTTTTCGTAAATCTACGGATTTTTCGTAACCCACCAAAATTCTTTAGAACATTTTTGTTAATCTTTCGCTGAATGGAAGATGGGCGATTAGCTTTGCAGCTATGAGATACCTGCAAGTGAAATGGATATTATTATTGATGGGCTTGTTTGCATCGACAGTGAGTATTGGTCAGCAAACAGCTCAGCCTGCAGCTCAGCTGCCTCCTTATAAACAGTTTCCGACGTTACCCCCATTAGAACTGCAGTTGCCCGACAGCAGCAAGTTTTTGAAAACGGATCTGAAGAAGCAGGAGACGATCATTATGTATTTCAGCCCGGATTGTGATCATTGCATTCACCAGATGGATGACATGAAAAAACGGATGAAAGATTTGCAACCCTATCAAATCATCCTGGTTACATATCAACCGATGGATCTATTAGTTGGTTTCATCAAAAAATACAACCTGGCGAGCTATCCGAATATTAAAGCCGGGAGAGATATTAAGTTTGCACTTCCTGGATTTTACCAGATCAAAGCGCTGCCTTACTTCGCGCTATATGATAAAAAAGGCAATCTGGTTAACACCTATGAAAGCAATACGAAGGTTGATAAACTGATTGGAAGTTTCACCCATAAATGATGGGTAAATACATTGGTAGTGGTACGATGTGCTATCGAGTTTAAATCTATATTTGCCGCGCATAATATTTTCAGACTTTATAAAATTTTTATCTGATGAAAGTTACTGTAGTAGGTGCTGGCGCCGTTGGTGCTACTTGCGCCGATAATATTGCCCGCAAGGAACTTTGCGAGGAATTAGTCCTGCTCGATATTAAAGAAGGAATCGCCGAAGGCAAAGCACAGGACATGATGCAAACTGCTACACTTCTCGGCTTCGACACAAAAATTACAGGAAGTACCAACGATTATAGCAAAACTGCCAATAGTGACGTGGTGGTGATTACTTCAGGCTTGCCCCGGAAGCCGGGAATGACGCGCGAAGAATTGATCGGCGTGAATGCCGGGATCGTAAAGGGTGTTTGTGAAAATGTGTTACGTCATTCTCCGAATGCGATCATTATTGTTATTAGTAACCCGATGGATACAATGACTTACCTGGCATTGACTTCAACGGGTTTACCAAAAAATCGAATCATAGGAATGGGCGGCACGCTCGACAGTGCGCGTTTCAAATACCAGTTAAGTCAACATCTTAACTGCAGCCCAGCGGATTTAAATGCCGTTGTTATTGGCGGACATGGCGACACGACGATGATCCCACTGATCCGCTTTGCAACCTGGAACAGTTTACCCGTAACAAGTTTTCTTTCAGCTGATCAGCAAAAGCAAATCGTTTCAGATACAATGGTAGGCGGAGCAACGCTGACGAAACTTATCGGAACATCTGCCTGGTATGCACCAGGTGCAGCGGGTGCTGCCCTTGTTGAAAGTATTGTGAGAGATGAAAAGAAGCTTTTCACTTGCTGCGTGAAGCTTGATGGTGAATACGGGCAAAACGATATTTGCCTCGGCGTACCGGTTACGATTGGCAAGAACGGCTGGGAGAAGATTGTAAACTTTGAATTGAACGATGCTGAGAAAGCGGAGTTCAACAAAAGTGCAGAGGCTGTACGGAGTATGAATAACGTGCTTAAAGAAATCGAAGTAAAATAAATTGCGATATACAATATTCGAAAACCGGCGACACGCCGGTTTTTTTTATTCTAACGTAATCGGCAAACCTAAATTCAATTAAATTGTTAATCAAATAAACTGAATGATGAAAAACCTCCTACTAATCTTCCTGCTTACTTCTATCACGACCAGTAGTTTTACACAGCAAAAATTGCGTCCGGGTTTTGATTCGAAGGAATACCTCGACCTTTTATCATTAGCATTTTATTCTTCGAGCATTCCCGATTCGGCCGATCGCACCAAATTGCCTGAGAATTATAAATTACAATATCGCTCGCCCGAAGTTGGCTTACTCAATCGATGGAGTCTTTACTTAAGGCCCGATAATGTTGCCACGATTGATGTCCGCGGCACCGTTAATCAAACAGCCAGCTGGCTTGCGAACTTCTACGCAGCTATGATCCCTGCGACTGGTTCGCTGCAATTAAACGACAGTACCACGTTCAACTTCCAACTATCTGCCGATCCGAAAGCAATGGTTCATGTGGGATGGACTCTGTCGCTTGGCCACCTTGCTCCTGAAATAGTAAAGTGGATGAACGAATTATACAAAACAAAACAGACGAAAGAATTTATCCTGTTTGGCCATAGCCAGGGCGCAGCGATAAACTTCCTGCTTCGCTCATATCTCCACTATGAAATGTTGAAAGGAAATTTGCCAAAAGATCTTGTGATCAAAACATATTGTAGTGCGGCACCAAAACCCGGTAATCTTTATTATGCGTACGATTATGAAAACATCACCAGGAACAATTGGGGATTAACAGTTGTAAATACCGCCGACTGGGTTCCTGAAACACCTTTTTCCATTCAGACGGTGCATGATATTAATCCAGGAAACCCAATCGTAAATGCCAAGGCTGCACTAAAAAATCAAAAGTTTTTTATTCGCCTTGCCGGCAAATCGGTTTATAACAAACTAGACCGATCTACTCGTAAAGCGCAGCGTCAATTCGAAAAATATCTTGGTAAGAAACTGTATAACCTGGCGATAAAGAAAACGCTCCCGCAGTACAAGGAACCCGCCTACGTAGATGGCAACAATTATATGCGCGCTGGAACTCCAATCATCTTAATGCCCGATGAAGCCTATTACCAAAAGTTTCCGACCAATGAAAAAAAACCGTTTACGCATCATTTGTTTGCGCCATATTCGATGCTGGCGAAGCGGCTGTAGTTGAGGGAAGAACATAGAATATAGAATGTCGAATATAGAATGGCATTACAATTTCAAATCCGAACGATGTGTTCAGTTCTAGGTATTCTATGTTCGACATTCTATATTCTATATTCTTTTCCTCAAAGACGGCAGCCACACCATATATAGCTCAATCACCATAAAGGGAATCACCCAACAGAGCCACTCCGATGTGATTCGCTGTTGTGTGCGATCGTCGATAAAGGGATACGGATTGAATGGGAGGATGCTGCTAATCCGAATAAAGACAAATGCAAGCGATGCCGTGTAGCTTCTAATCATAAATTGCCGGTGAGCTTTCACGTTCTTATTTTTTATTGCCCACCATGCCGCTGCGGTTACAAAAAACCAAATGACAGAGAGGATGCCCAATGAATATCGACAAGCTACGCAATCGTACATTAGGTTTATTCGAAATGCCCCGACCGCAGCAAGCAGTGATCCGAAAATAAAGATTTTGCCTGCAGCACGGTGATACCTGATGAATCTTGTGCGAAATTTTGGCCAGAATTGCAGCGGACCCAGTAACAAAGCAGCACTCGCTCCAACAATATGGCAGATGAACCAAATTTTACTGTCCCAAAAACCCCGCTTAAAATTTTCTGGAATATATCCGTAGCTATAGTCGAGGATGGTGGTGACGTAAAAAAAAACTGACAGGCCAATTATGAACGACCAGAAGAGAAACCAAAAAGATTTGTTTAGTAAAGTTGCCTTTGTCAATCGGTTAAGTTTTGGAGTTGAGTAATTATCAAAAATCGTTCAGTGGTTTATAGTCTACACGATTCGATCCCGCAACGCTTTCGACACTGCTTCCGTCCCTGAATGTACATGCAGTTTTGCGTAGATATTTTTGACGTGCGTTTTAATTGTGTCAACTGCAACAAATAAATCGACCGCAATCAATTTATAACTTTTCCCTTGAACAAGTAATTGCAGAACTTTTTTTTCCTGTGTAGTGAGGTTATAATTTTCCCGAGAAAGTTGCGGTTGCAGGTTTGTTTTGAACAGTTCAAGTACCCGC
>JACMLR010000196.1 GCA_014379515.1 Chitinophagaceae bacterium | reverse complement strand
GCAACGTAGCCAAGCCTGATTGCGACCAATCAAACGGATATTCTGGGCCGGGTGAAAAATCATCCCGATAGAGCTTCGCCGTACCCTGCTCAAACTCGAAAAGCGGTTTGCCGTTAAGCGTCAGACGCTCAGTCTCTACCCGGCAGCGACGGTTGGCCGGATCATGTTTGACCGCAAGCTGATAATGGTATATTCCGTCATCGCTGCTGACCTTCAGTTCAACCCGCTGCATTGGCGTTGTCTGCCATTTGGTAAGAGTGTCGGTGGGGAAAATTGCGCCGACACGCTCTTCACCGGCGAGGAAGCGCTGGA
Source organism: Chitinophagaceae bacterium (assembly GCA_014379515.1). Taxonomy (GTDB): domain Bacteria; phylum Bacteroidota; class Bacteroidia; order Chitinophagales; family Chitinophagaceae; genus Endoryza. Next base: position 2,439 of record JACMLR010000196.1, on the reverse strand, counting down.
GTTTGGCAAGCAGTTCGATAACGGTTGTCTTGCCTGCGCCGTTGGCACCGAGGAAAAGAGCCATTCGGTCGAGCGTGATGGTAAAATTCACCAGGCATTTGTAGTTGTCTATGTAGATTTCAGTTAGCATGTTTCCCTCTTTTCTCCTCTTTTAACTGCCAATAGGTTATCATATAAACTTTTTACTGCCGTCTTAATGCCATCAGGTAACCCATCGTATTTAATTGGATCACAACTGCCATTACATATACCTTCTATATTGTTATTGTTGGTATAAGCATTTTGAATAATTAGTTTTTCAGGCTGTGAAAGCTTTTTATAACAATTGAATATTTGTATCATTTTATCAAGAATCTGAGTTTGATAGTTTAAAACGATCAGTTGAAATTCACCATCTAATAGAATTGTTGCGTCAAATACCGGTGTTGCATTTGAAAATAATTTCTTATAGAAATGGTCTAGGTAGTTATGAAGTTTTTGAATATTGTGGCTGATCAAAGGCGAATAGAAATAGATCATTTGTCGCCCTCTAATTTGTTCAACAAACTAAATTTATCCAACTTTGCAACCGAGTCACCGAACCGGGTATTGAGCTGATCTGCAACCCTTCTTATGTCTTCCATAGTTGTTATGTCTTGGCATAGCTCATCGATTTCTGATTTTGCCTTATCTGAAATTGCATCTTTTTTTCCAAAAATGACATCAAGGATTATCCCGGCAGATGTGCCGTAGGTTTCTATAGGGCATTCACTATATTCTAGCTTGTATCCATTTTTATTAAAGACAAAAACATTTCTCTTCCGCATATCCGATAGCACGAAGGGGGAATGGGTGGTGATTACGATCTCCTGTAATCTGGTTTTTTCATTGTTGTTCGAAGTGTTGTAACTAGCGACCTTGTTTAACGTATTTACGAGCTTTGATCTCCAGAGGGGGTTGTAATGGGTACCAGGTTCATCGAAGAGAAATAGACAGCCACTCTCTTCCATCATCATCACCATGCCGACTATTTGAAGAAACTGGTGTTCACCATCTGATAGGCCTTTGTAGAAAATCGGTTCGGGAATTTCTTCCTTGCAAACTCTTATCTGCTCAATTCTGAAAAGGAGATTTGATGGATCCGGCTTCGGCAGCTCATCCGTGATGTTGAGCCATTTCGGGCCGTTTGTGACCATTTCGATGATGTCTGTCGGAATCGCGTGAAAATTCAGCATCTCCATCTCATAGAACGTGTTGTAAAGATCAAAAGGTGTGTCGCCAAAATTCTTCTTGAATGCTTCTTTGGTCGCCTCTTGCACCAAATAATCCAACGTGAGGATTTTTCGTGCGCCTTCTCCTGTTTCGAACCAAGCTGTTGCACATCTCTTCATTCTATCTATTCTCATCTCAAGATCAAAATTGAGTTGAATCTCTTTTCCCTTACTGTTTGCATACCTTATGGTGATGCGGAAGGAATGTAGCTTCTCAATTTTTACTATATCGTTCAGAACAGCCAGTCTGGCTTGATCACCCAAAAGATAATTTGAAACAAATACAGAAGCGTTGCTCAAATTATCGGAAAAAAACAGTCGGCTGCTATCCATGTAAAACTTGTTAGAATCTTTGATTTTATCTCTGTATTCATTGAAGTAATGAAACTGTATTTTGTAATAAGCGTTACTCAGCAATTCATTGTGACCAGAGGTATATGCAAATACTTTTTTTGGTAGTAGGTATTTTGTGTTTTCGTCAACAGCCATCCAGATATTTATATTGTTATTGTTGTAATTTTGATGTTTTAATATATTCATTTCAGTACAATATTCGTGCTTTGATGATATTTGATAAACTGGCTTGTTACCAACTTTTTGAATTATTCTGACAATAAAATACCTGTCATTTGAAGTGATTTTGTTATTATTTTGCGCTATCGAAATGTTCTCGTTTGTAAGTGGCATTGCATAATCAATCTCAAATCCGATTCCTTTTTCTTCCTTGATTGCTTTACTCGAAAAATCCAGCTGTAGACTGTCCAAATAATAAAAGATCTCCGAAAGCAGCTCCAGCAGGTTGGATTTTCCGCTGCCGTTCAACCCGGCCAATCCGACTGGTTCCAATGATGCACTTTCAAGGTCTGGGGAAAAAGAAATCTCGAAGCCGGGAGGTATGCTTCGAAACGAAGTTTTCATTTGATCGGACAGTTTTAACGCGGCTGGTCCGGCGGGTTCATTGAATCGCCTTACCCATGGTATCGATCATTTTGGCAGAAGCTATCGAAACGCTTCCTGTTCCCGTCACCGTCGCGAAAGAAACTGTAGCGACCTGACCATTGCCTGAAAATGCCGTGTTACTGATAATTGCTACTTTGATGGTTCCGGGGATTTCGGTGTTGGCCACCAGCAATGCACCGGAAATGAGCCCGCCTTCGATTACAGTGGGGGAAACTAGGCTTGAACTATC
>JACMLR010000195.1 GCA_014379515.1 Chitinophagaceae bacterium | reverse complement strand
TCCTGTAATTTACTCAATGCACCTGCGGTCCAGTAACCAGAACGAGATGCACCTCCATCAGCCAAAATAAAATATACCGGGTAGGTGACAGCGCTATCAATCGCAGTTGCGCGGACGGAAAGCCAATTGCCAAAGTAAGTCTTGAGATCAGGGCGAGTGCTGAAAGGCTTGGTATTTGCTGGCGTTGTAGTCGTTAAGCGCGCCTCATGCGGCTCAAAGCCAGGTATTAGGCCAACAACAACGCATAGCAGAAAAATGAAGACATGCAGGTTGATGTCATTTGCAACTGAGATGATGGAGATGACGCCAAGCATTCCAGCCAAAACACCAAACGCAAGTAATACAAATGAAAAACTCCCTAGCCAGACGGAAAACGGAAAGTGGAAGATTGTGAGGAAATAAAAAAAGGCCCCGATGAAAGAGATGATATTAAACCAGATGAAGAACCTCTTTTCGGAAAGCGGAATATTAGCGTGGTACAAAATCCAATAGAAAAAGTTTTTTTTCACCCCTTCTTTTTTCAACCAATCGTGATAGCCGCCTTCTTCCATCAGTGGCAATGTTGCCAGATCTGTTGCAGTGCGCCGGATAACGACAATGAATGGAAATATTAATTGAAGAACAATGATAGATAAAACTAAAAGCCAGGCATTCTGCCAGATAAAATTTACTGCGACGAAGAGCAAAAGAATAATAAAATAGGCGATGAATAATCTATTCTTGCGTTGTTGTTGCGCGGCTGCCGATGATGAAATTCCGTGTGGCAATTCGATCGTGCGTTTTCGAATGATACGTGCGATTCGGTATAGCGCAATATATACCACGATTGTAATTGCCAGTAAAATGTAGGACCACCCGGAGGATACCCGCGTGGTGAAACCGAGTTCGGGCAAAGGCGTTAACCGAAGAAAAGCAATCCATATCAAACTAAAACATAGAAAACCAAAAAGGCGGGGCATGTTAAAAATGATTTGCAGATATAATGCAACGTCATCCTGCGATCCATCGCGTTTTCCCTGTTCACTTTTGTAATGCTCGAATAAAATGTCGGAAAGTTCTCTTTTTCTATAAACAAGAATTCTCCCTGTATACCAGGTTATCAAAACATAAAATACCAGTGCAATAAGAAATACGCCGGCGACATATTTTTTCTCAAGCATCGAAATGATAATGTCTTTCCCTTGCGGCAGAACCCAAAAGCATTGCCAGATAAGAACAAGGAATATAAATGTTGGGAAAAGCAGCCAAATCGCTTTCAGAATCTTGCTGGTTCGCTTAAGCCATCCCTGAAGTTTTCGCATACGGCCTGGTTTTAACAGCAAAAGATACCGCTAATCATCACTTTACCCAATACCACAAAGTGGTAGTAATAACTTTTATTACTGTTTTTTTGCTTCTTCGTTATTCAGAATGCTCCACAACAGATCTTTCAATTGTGGAATGCCTTGTTGAGTAATGGATGAGAAAAATGTAATTGGAAGATTCTCAGGCAGTTCTTTTTTGATGGCATTTTTAAGTTCTTCATCCAGCATATCACTTTTACTAACGCCAATGATAAACTGCTTTTGCATTACCTCGGGGTTATATTCGTTGAGTTCGTTGACAAGAATATCAAACTCTTTCCGATGATCACTGCTGTCCGCCGGAATTAAAAACAACAATACAGGATTGCGTTCGATGTGGCGAAGAAACCGATGTCCAAGTCCCTTACCTTCCGCAGCTCCTTCGATGATACCCGGCAGATCCGCGATGCAAAAACTTCGTCCTTCGCGATATTCAACCATACCCAGTTGAGGAACAAGTGTCGTAAATGCATAATCAGCAATCTTTGGCCGCGCAGCGGTAAGAACGGATAACAGTGTTGATTTGCCGGCATTTGGAAAGCCAACCAATCCAACATCGGCAAGTACTTTCAGCTCAAGTAATTTCCATGACTCAAGACCAGGTTCGCCGGGCTGTGAATGCTCCGGTGCCTGGTTTGTTGGTGTTGCAAAGTGAGCATTACCCATACCGCCGCGGCCTCCACGAACCCAGATTACTTCCTGCCCATCTTCAAGAATCTCCGCTTCGAGATTACCAGTCTCTTCATCTCTAGCTACTGTACCTAACGGAACATTGATGATTACATCTTTTCCACTTCGGCCACTACTGTTATTTCCACTGCCGGTTTCACCGTTTTCAGCAAGCACGTTTTTCATGTATCGAAGGTGGAGAAGTGTCCAGAAATCTTTATTGCCCCTGAGAATGATATGACCACCACGGCCGCCATCACCACCATCCGGGCCCGCCATAGCATTGAACTTGGTCCGCATAAAATGTTTACTGCCGGGGCCACCATGACCACTGCGGCAAAAAACCCGGATATAATCGATAAAATTCTTGTCCATTGGGCGGCGAAGATACGCCAGGAGCAGGAAAGCCATTTTTGGACGATGAATCGAGCGCTGTTAAATATTCTTTCAGAAAAGTTTGAAAGTTCGGTATAGTTGAATAGTTTTGTGATGTGAAGTTGATGAATTTAAAAAAGCTCTTATGAATTCGCTCGCTTACATCATTTATCTCTCCTTAACCTACCTCGTAACTGTTCATGTTGGGATGGTGTTTTTCAAGAACGGTCGGCTTTATATACTGGAACTGCTGAATGGGGATACTGCACTTACTGATTCAATCAATCGCCTACTCTTAACTGGTTATTATTTATTGAATCTTGGTTATGCGGCGGTGATGATTAGTACCTGGCAAAAAGTTACCACTTACGGCGACCTCGTGGCAAGCATCGTAGTTATGTGTGGCAGAATATTTCTATCGCTTGCCGTTATCCATTTTTTCAATATGGGCGTTATCTACATTTTGGGAAAACGAAAAAAAATGATCAATCACAATTAAAACTAGTATATGAGAACTTCTATTAATTTACTTACCTATTTGATTTATCTACCTATTGTAATTGTTCTTACCTGGTATGTAGCACATATTTTGTTCAAGAACAGCAAGGTTTTTATGCTTGATATCTTCCATGGCAAATCAGAGATCGCATTGTCGACCAATAAACTTTTTGAAACAGGCTTTTATTTATTAAACCTGGGATTTGCGTTTGTAATTATGGAGATTCCTTACGCGATTCTTGACAAGCAAATAATGATCGAGCATCTTAGTACCAAGATTGGCGGATTTTGTATTTATCTCGGGATAATGTTGTTTTTCAATCTATACCTGTTTTTTCGAGGCCGAAGAATTTCAAAGACTAAAAAAATTGTAACGGAGATCGCAGCGGAGTAAGTAATACTTGATTCATTTAAAGGCAGATGCTGATCTTTATTGGCTATCTGCCTTTCCTTTTTTCATTTCTTTCCAGGTTTTGTATTCGTGTGGTTGTTTTGGTCTGCCTGGTTCTGGCTCGCGTAGAGGTTCACATTCGCGCAAACTGTTTCTCAGCAGAGCTGGAAGGGATTGGTACAATTTTGTTCCTTCTGTTTTCCAATGAATCATTTCGTCACTAACATCTTTAATTTTTTTTGCGGGATTGCCGGCAATTAGAGAACGCGCTGAAAATTTTTCGTCTGCCTTAATAAAACTTAGTGCTCCAACAATACATTCGTCGCCCAAAACAACGTTGTCCATTATCACAGCGTTCATTCCAACCAAACAGTTTTTACCAATTGTTGCACCATGAATGATTGCACCGTGGCCGATATGTGCAGACGCTTGAAGAGTAACCGTGACGCCGGGAAACATATGAATGGTGCAGTTCTCCTGGACATTGCAACCATCTTCAATAATGATTGCACCCCAATCGCCACGAATGGCTGCTCCGGGACCGATGTAACAATCTTTACCAATGATCACATTGCCAGTTACCACTGCCTGCGGATGCACATAGCTGCTGTCGTGAACAACCGGTCGGTATCCATTGAACTCGTAAATCATGTTTTATAATGAACCTGAAGGGATGAGTTTTTTAGCAGTACGGAAACATGTTCCTTTAAATAATGCAACTTGTTGTTCGAGTTGATTATTGATTGAAATGAGATAAACACCAGTGCTTCGACCGTTATGGATCTCCTTAGCTTCTGCGACCAGTACATCACCGGTGTTGATTGCTTTTGTAAATGTAATTGCGCAATCCAACGCAACTGATAAGTTGTTTCTATTATTACATGCAAATGCAAAGGCGCTATCTGCTAATGAAAATGGAATTCCACCATGAACGATTCCAAAGCCATTCACCATTTCTTCACGCACTTTCATTGAGATACGGCTATACCCTTCACGAATTTCCTGTACTTCCACGCCCATCCATCGACTAAACGTATCATTCTCCATCATATGGTTTACCACGTCCTTCGCTAAAATGTCATTATTCATAAATTAGGTTGATTTTGTTGATGTTATTTCCCGCGAAAGTTTGGCAATCGCTTTTCAATAAAAGCGGCGATCCCTTCCTTAAAATCTGCAGTATCTGCTGCACGTTGTTGAAAAACGTCTTCTTCTGCAATCTGATCAGGCAAACATGAATTAACTGAAATTTGAAGTAACTGTTTTGTAAGTGCAAGACCTTTGGTTGGCATTTTTGAAAGACCTACTGCAATCGCCCAACTGGCTTCTGCAAATACATCATCGGGAAAAACTTTATAAAGCATGCCCATTCGCTCAGCATCTGTGGCGCTGACTTTTTCGCCAAGCATCATCAGTGCTGATGCTTTTTGCCAGCCGATTAATCGAGGTAAAATATATGTACCACCACTGTCGGGTACTAAGCCAATCTTTGAAAAGGCCTGTATGAAACTTGCCGATTCCGCAGCAACAACAATATCGCAACCTAAAGCAATGTTTGCTCCCGCTCCGGCAGCAACGCCATTTACCGCAGCCACTACTGGTTTGTCAAGTCTCCGGATTCGCATTACAATTGGATTAAAATGCTCCGATAAAATTCGTTTCATTCCAACCCCATCGGGATCCGTGACTTCTGCCAAATCCTGCCCAGCACTAAACCCTTTGCCTTCGCCTGTCAAATAAACACAACGAATTGAAGCTGGCTTGCATTCATCCAGCACATCCTGCAATTGGATTGACATCTCCCTGTTAAACGAATTTAATTTTTCAGGTCTGTTTAGCCGAATGATGCCAACATTTTCTTTCACTTCAAAATTGACAAGTGACATTGAAATTATTTTGAAGCGAAGTTAATTATTCCTGTACCTAATGGCATTTAAAATAGTCGAAGGGCTCGAGGCAATCACGGCATTGATACAGTGACTTGCAGGCAGTTGAACCAAATTCGCTGATTTTAGAAGTTTGCGACGAATTACATTTCGGACATTGCACGGTTTCATCAGCAGCAAACACATCGTTGCAAAATTGTTGCCTGGCATTCGGGGGTGCAATCCCGTATGTTCGAAGTTTTTCTTTTCCCGTTTCGCTCATCCATTCCGTTGTCCACGCAGGCGACAAAACAGATGTTATTTTTATATTCGTGTAGCCATGACTGATGAGTTCCAGGCGAATGTTCATGCTAATAGCATCCATTGCAGGGCAGCCGCTATAAGTGGGTGTAATTATTATTTCGATCTTGTCGTCTTCAATTACAACATCGCGCACGATACCCAGATCCATAATTGAAATTACCGGCACTTCAGGATCAGGGATCGAATGAAGTAGTTGGATGATATCGTTCTTGTTTGCTTTCAACACTTCTTAGTTCAATGAGTCTACCATTCGCTGCCGGGATACACGCGTTGGAGATATTGTAATTCGGCAAGTAAGAAGCCCAATTGTTCAGTATGAATTCCCTGCTTTCCGCCTTTTTGCATGAAAATCGGTTCTGGCAGTTCAAGCGTAGCCCGATCAAATACTTTTTTTACATTCTCCATCCATTCCTCTTTTAATGTTGATGGATCAACTGCAACACCTGTGGCAACAAGTGCCACTTCATAACTTGCTGGTTCAAAAAGTTCTCCTGTATACGAGTAAAGCTCAAAGATCGCAGTAGTTATTCGTTGCTTGCTTTCTTTAGTGCCATCGCCCAATCGAATAACCCATTCGCTACTCCAGCGAACATGATAATTAACTTCTTTTAACGACTTTTCGGCTATTGCTGCCAGTTGTTCATCAGGCAAATCCTTTAACTGCTCGAAAAGCAGTTGTTGGTATTGACTGAAAAAAAACTGGCGTAAGATTGTCCTGGCCCAATCACCACGTTCCAATTCAACAATTAACGGGTTCATAAACTCTCGCTCAGTCCGCATATACGCGAGACTGTCTTCAGTAGAACCATCTCCTTTTAAGGAAGCCGCATAAGTATAAAAATTACGCGCCTGGCCAAGGAGGTCTAGCGAGATATTTGTGATTGCGATGTCCTGTTCGAGGATTGGTCCATGTCCGCACCATTCGGAGTTCCGTTGCGATAAGATCAACGTGGAATCTCCCAGGAACAATGTATAAGCAAGCAATGGATTCATAAATTACATATGGTTAACTTCGTCAGGAAGAACATAAAAAGTCGGATGACGATAGATCTTATCAGTTGCAGGTTCGTATAACTGCTCTGCTTCATCAGGATTACTTGCATGGATATGTTTTGATTCCACCACCCAAATACTGACTCCTTCCATTCGTCGTGTATAAACATCTCGGGCATTTTCAATAGCCATTGTTGCGTCGGCAGCATGAAGACTACCCACATGTTTATGGTCGAGGCCTTGCTTACTACGAATAAAAACTTCCCACAGTGGCCAATCCACGCTTTTAGTTGATGGACGAATTTCTTTATCATCTCCACCCGCATTGCCCTCAGGAATATCGCCGTAATAAATCTTTCTGATATGAAACCCCATGACCGTTGAGTTTTAAAAAATCTAAATTGTATTTTCTATAATCTCTTTCTTCTTTGCATATGCCGCGGCAGCCTCTCTAACCCATTCTCCTTCGTCCCACGCCTTTCGACGAGCATCGAGTCGTTGTTTATTACAGGGTCCGTTTCCTTTAACAACATTCCAGAATTCGGTCCAGTCGATTTCTCCGAAATCATAATGCTTGCGCTCTTCATTCCATTTCAACGCAGGGTCGGGCAATGTCATGCCTAATAACTTCACCTGTTCAACACACATATCGATAAAGCTTTGTCTCAGTTCATCATTTGTTTTTCGTTTGATCTTCCACTTCATACTCTGGTCGCTGTTGGTGCTTTCACTATCCTTTGGTCCAAACATCATCAGCGATGGCCACCACCATCGATTGATTGCATCCTGGCACATTTCTTTTTGTGCTGCCGTTCCTTTACTCAAAACCAATAATGATTCAAACCCCTGGCGTTGATGAAAACTTTCTTCCTTACAGATGCGCACCATTGCGCGAGCATAAGGTCCATAACTGGTTCGGCACAACATGACCTGGTTTAATATCGCTGCTCCATCAACAAGCCAACCGATTGCACCCATATCGGCCCATGTTAACGTGGGGTAATTGAATATCGAAGAATATTTTGCTTTGCCGCTATGAAGGTCGGTGATCATTTCATTGCGAGACATTCCGAGCGTTTCCGCAGCGCAATAGAGATAAAGTCCGTGACCCGCCTCGTCCTGAACTTTAGCAAGTAGAATCGCTTTTCTTTTTAACGAAGGTGCCCGGCTG
>JACMLR010000194.1 GCA_014379515.1 Chitinophagaceae bacterium | reverse complement strand
CGTAATAAAACGAATAATAAGTAGATACGAATCGAGTAACTTCATCAGGAGGGGAAAAATACCACACACTTTCAACTTATCGTATGCCGATATCAGCCCAGATAGCATATTTATTTCTTTTAGCAATTCCTATTGCATGCATCGCGTGGACGGTTACCCACGAAGAGGTACTCCGCGAACCACGCGAATATTGTGTCAAGATGAGCAAGGAAGGCAAGACGGTTTTCACCAGGAAGTTGTTCTATCTCTTTACGTGTGAATATTGTTTCAGTCATTACGTGGTTGTTGCAATGTTATTCATCACCAAATTTCATATGTTGTATGATGGCTGGCGAGGCTACCTCATTGCTGGATTCGCTCTTGTTTGGGTTGCTAATGTTTATATGAGCCTTTTTGCGCTTATAAGAACCGATTTGAAAAAAGAGAAGATTATAATTGCGGAAAAAGAAAAAGAAGTCAAAAAAAATGAATGATATTCTTAGCGTGCGATTCGTCTTCCAAGCAATAATTTTACGATACGCTGATTTGAATTTTCTGTCACTCCAAATAAGAATCCCCCATTCACTTCCCATAAGGGATGAAAATACAAATCGAACATTGGCCCAAGCAGATGTTCCTGCTGCGAGACTGGTAAGATCTTTTTAAACGTTCCCAAATCTCCATAATATTCAATTCCAACTCCCCATTTCTTTTGAATCGTATATACAGTTTTGAATTGTGGTGTGAGCCCCCATTCTTTATTGGTACCAGATAATACGATGGCAATATTTGGATTGAATGCGACGTACCAGTTGCCCATCGTTTTATCTATGATGGGTCGAATCTCACCCTGCCAGATAAAAGATGCAGTGTCGGTGGGGCGGTAAAATCCAAATTCTGCTGATAGACTTGCACCGACATTCCATTTCCAGTCTTGCGGCACGGTTACTCTCGGTCTTATTTGGTTCCCTAAATATTGATATCCGCCACCTGGTGCGAGGCCGCTGAACGTATAAAATCCAATCTCAAAATTTTTCCCAAAACCGTGGGTTATTTCAAGCGTTTCATTCAACCATCGCGCAGATTTCGGATCAGATAACGTTTCGCTCCCCCTGAACGTGAAGTTGCTATGCAGTTCAAATATCGTCCAGTTCTTATTGATAGTCGGCGAAGCGTACACCTGGATTTCATTATCGGCCTGAGCCATGGAAACGAAAGGGATAGCGATAATTAAAATTTGAATGAAGATTCGCATCATAATTGGTAGCGATTTAGACAATATTCGTATCATAAATATAGCGCGTTGGTCGATTGCAAATTGATTGTAATCATCGTTAAGTGGTTTTTTTCTTTTCTGTTCATTCCTTACATTCACCGCACATTTTGAACAATATGAAGAACTTACTAGGATTTTTGATCATCGTTTTCTGCACTGTCACCGCCTTCTCGCAGACAAAATCTCCTGAACAATTTTTAGGATATAAGCTGGGAGACCGATACACTCCCCATTTCAATGTGGTCAATTATTTCCGGCAGGTTGCAGAATCAGCAACTACGATGGTTCGGCTGGAACAATATGGTAAAACAAATGAAGGTCGACCGTTGCTTTTGGCATTCATTTCATCACCAGAGAATATTTCTAAACTGGAAAACATCCGCGCTAACAATTTGCGATTGGCAGGGGCAGGCGCGGATAAGACTGCCGGAGACGAGAAATCACCCGCAATTGTTTGGCTTAGTTATAACGTCCATGGTAATGAAACATCAAGTTCCGAAGCAGCCATGATGACGATTTGGGAATTAGTGAATCCTGCAAACGCGAAATCAAAAGAATGGCTGAAGAATGCGGTTGTAGTCATTGATCCATGTATAAACCCGGATGGCCGTGATCGTTATGTTAACTGGTTCAATTCCGTGGTTGGGAAAGTTGCCAATCCGCAACCATTGTCACGCGAGCACATAGAGCCATGGCCTGGTGGCAGATCGAATCACTATTATTTCGATTTGAACCGGGACTGGGCATGGCAAACACAAATTGAGACGCAGCAACGCATCGTCCGGTATAACCAATGGCTGCCCCAGGTGCATGTCGATTTTCACGAACAAGGCTATGATCAACCGTATTACTTCGCACCGGCGGCAGAACCTTTTCACGAGGTAATTACCCCGTGGCAACGGGAATTTCAAACAATGATCGGTAAAAACAATGCAAAATATTTCGATGCGAATGGATGGTTATATTTTACGAAAGAGCGATTCGATCTTTTCTATCCAAGCTATGGCGATACGTATCCAACTTACAAAGGTGCAATTGGAATGACCTTCGAACAAGGAGGTCATAGCCGCGGTGGTGCAGCAGTGATCAATGAAGATGGTGACACCCTCACCTTGTTTGATCGCTTGCATCATCATTATACAACCGGCATGTCTACAATTGAGATCACTTCGATGAATGCAGCACGTGTTGTAAAAGAATTCAAAACATACTTTGATAAAGCAAAAGCATCCCCGGTAGGAGATTACAAAGCGTATATCGTAAAGTCGGATGATGGTGACAGACTCGATCGTCTTAAAAAATTACTTGATCGTAATGCTATTGAATGGAGCTACACAACTGCAGCAAATTACAATGGCTATAACTACTATACCACCAAAACTGAATCGTTTAAAAGCACGGAGCGGGATATTGTAATCAACAGTAACCAATCGAACGCCAATCTTATCAAAGTGCTTTTCGAACGCGCTTCCAAAATTACTGACTCGGCTACTTACGATATTACAGCTTGGTCAATGCCGTTTGTGTTTGGCGTTAATATGTACGGGCTTCCCGCATATGTAACAGCAACAACGAAAAATGCTCCGACAGTTCCAACAACTGCGGTTGCTCCGGGTCAGGCTAGTGCATTTGCAATTCAATGGACGGGACTGGGCGGCGCAAAAACGCTTGCTGCATTATTGAAGAAAGAAGTAAAAGTTCGTTACGCAGAGCAGCCATTTGTTAGCCAGGGAATCAATTTTGAAAAAGGAACGTTGATTGTGACAAAAACAAGCAATAGTGCTTTTGGTGCAAACCTCGAAGCTATCGT
>JACMLR010000193.1 GCA_014379515.1 Chitinophagaceae bacterium | reverse complement strand
TTCCTTCTGGTGCTAAAATACTCGCACGCAGACGGCCACGGTCTTCTAACGGTGCTAATTCTGACGGGAGATCTTTTCCGATAAAAAGGATCAGTCCGACGCAAGCAAGAACAAGCACAATTGCCAGCCATCGTACTTTCATAAACGATCTCAAGGTGTTGCGATAACCGTTTTCCAATCCAACAAAAAATGGTTCTGTTTTACGGTAGAACCATGAATGTCCTTTATGTGAAGAGGTGAGGTAAATATTTAATACAGGCGTCAGCGTAAGAGAAACAAACGCTGAAATGAGTACTGCACCCGCGACGACAATACCAAATTCGCGAAACAAGCGACCTACAAATCCTTCAAGGAAAATGATGGGAAGAAAAACGACAGCGAGGGTGATTGATGTAGCAATTACTGCAAAATAAATTTCCTTAGATCCTTCTTTGGCTGCTTTGTACTTGTCCATTCCCTCTTCCATCTTTTTATAGATGTTCTCTGTTACAACAATTCCATCATCCACAACAAGTCCTGTTGCAAGAACGAGTGAAAGCATTGTAAGTACGTTGATGGAGAAACCGGCAAGGTACATGATGAAGAACGCACCAATCAGTGAAACGGGGATATCTATCAATGGGCGGAGAGCAATTGACCACTCACGGAAAAACAAAAAGATGATGATCACAACAAGCCCGACCGCGATTAGCAATGTCTCTTTTACTTCTTCAACCGCGTGACGAACGAATATCGTTCTGTCAAAACCCACTTCAAGCAGGATATCGGCTGGCATGTCCTTCTTAATCTCATCCAATCTTTTATAGACTTCATCCGCGATAGCAATCTGGTTAGCGCCCGGTTGAGCGACGACGCCAATATTAACTGACGGAACATTATTCTTTCTCGACATCGACTCTTCGTTTTCCGGCCCGAGTTCTGCTGAGCCAAGGTCTTTGAAACGAATGATGCGGCTTGCCTCTTCTTTAACAATCAGGTTATTGAATTCCTCTTCTGTTGTAAGCTTACCATAAGCTTTAACAGTCATTTCGGTTGTGTTACCACGCACTTTACCACCCGGTAGCTCAATATTTTCACGATCGAGCGCAGCTCGTATGTCCGGTATCGTTAGTTTGTATGCAGCCAGTTTTGCCGGATCGATCCACAACCGCATTGAGTAGCGTCGGCCAAAAACGTTAATACCACTGACACCCTCGATCGTTTGTATCCTTTCCTGGATAACATTTTCTGCAAAGTTGGTGAGATCCAGCAAACTCTTGGTTTGGCTTTGAATTTGACAGAAGATGATGGGATCTGAATCCGAATCAGCTTTTGCAACAATTGGTGGAGCATCGATATCCTGTGGTAGTGTATTTAATGCCTGTGATACTTTTTCGCGGACATCGTTTGCAGCTCTTTCCAAATCAACTTCCAAATTGAATTCAACAGTAATATTGCTGCTTCCCTGCGCACTTGAGGACGTGATGTTTCGAACGCCCTGAACACCATTCACCGCTTTTTCAAGTGGTTCGGTTATTTGTTGTTCGATGATCTCGGCATTTGCGCCAGTATAACTTGTTCGAACGTTTACAACAGCGGGATCGATAGCGGGATATTCCCTCACACCAAGTCTCGTAAATCCGATTGCCCCGAAAATCAGGATAATGATTGAACAAACTATCGCCAGGACCGGTCTCTTTAAACTTATTTCTGATAAATTCATTTACCTGTTATTATTTAGTCTGTGATCAATTAACTTTCGACAGTTTAACTTCTGCATTGGGTCGAAGAAATAACAGGCCGGTGATGATAACGGTGTCATTGTTTTGAAGACCACTTATAACCTGGATATTCGCCGAATCACGAATACCAGTCGTTATATCTTTGAACACTGCTTTTCCATTTTCATAAACAATTGCCTGTTTTGTTCTTCCTGAAGGAATTACAGCCTGCGTTGGAATCATCAACGCTTTTTCTTCTCTGCCGAGGATCATTCTCACTTTGGCGAATGCGCCGGGAACAAGAAAATTATCATTTGCAGTGACAACCGCGAGGATCGCAAGGCTTCGCGTATTTTCCTCAATTGAAGATTCTGTAGCAATAACAGAACCTGCATAACTTTTTGTAGAACCATCAATCAAAAACTGAATTGACTGGCCACGGGTTACAACTGAACTGTATTTTTCAGGAACAGTAAACTGCAGTTTTAGTTTTTTAACCTGACTAATTTTTGTGATTAATTCCGCAGGCGAAATATATGCGCCCATACTAATTGACCGAAGACCAATACGTCCATCAAATGGTGCACGGATTTCTGTTTTACCGATATTGACGCGGACGAGCTGGATATCGGCCTTAAGATTATTGATTTGAAGTTCGCTCAGATCGTACTCCTGTTGACTGATACCACCTATTGCAAGCAATTGCTTTTGACGCTCCACTGTTTTTTCTGCTATCTGTAGTTGCACTTCCAATTTACTGCGTTGAGCCTGGAGGTCGCCATCAAATAATTTTACGAGCAGGGTTCCCTTTCCAACATTGGATCCTTCGCTCACATTAAGCTGAACGATCCGCCCTGAAATTTCAGATCGGATCTCGGTTTCCTCAAACGGTAACAAACTTCCTGGAACTTCGATGGTTGAAGCAAGAGGAGCGGATTTCACAACGAATGCTTCAACAGCAAGAGGGGCGCCACCCCGGGCACCCGGTCCACTCGGCGGCTTGACGTCTTTCTTTTTTTCTTTGCAACCAATATTAAAAACAACTCCGGCCAGGAGGCCAAAAACCAGCAGAAAACGTTCTTTCGTCATAAACAATTTTAAACGGTATAAAAGTACTTACAAATAGGGGGGATAGGGTCGAAATTCAGGATAAGTGGCGAGGTCAATTATTTATTCGATCTCACTTTCAAAACCTGGGTGATATGACGCGCTTTGTGTATCAATTCTTGCTTCTCTTTGCTGAGAATTGTTACATGACCCATTTTTCTTCCCGGTTTCGTTTCCCTTTTACCATATATATGAACAAAAACATTGTCCATTTGTAAAACTTCATCGAGCCCATCATACTGCGCCGGCCCATTATGCTCTTTTTCGCCAAGCAAATTGACGATGGCTGCAGGAAGAATTGGTTCGGTATTTCCAGGGGGATAACTCAGCATTATCCGAAGCAACATATCAAACTGCGAACAGTAATTTCCTTCGATCGTGTGATGGCCGCTATTATGAACACGGGGAGCGGTTTCGTTCACAAATACCTCACCGTCCTTCGTCACAAAAAACTCAACGGCAAACAGGCCGGGACTTTTCAGTGCCCGCACCAGCTTCATCGCAATCGCTTCTACTTTCCAAAATATTTTGTCTGGCAGCGTTGCAGGACTTAATTGATAATGGAGGAGATTAAGGTTAGGATCAAAAACCATATCGACAGGAGGGAACAAACTCGTTTCACCTTTTTCGTTCACTGCAATTATTTGCGAAATTTCTTTTTCGATAATGACCATTTTTTCAAGAATGCCAGGGGCATCAAAACCTTTTGCCAAATCTTCTTTTGTTCTGATCACCTGTACCCCGCGACCATCATAACCACCCTCCGCCAGTTTATGAACGGCGGGCAAAAATGAAGCGTGTTGTTGAAGGTCCGCCAACGTTTGTGTAATTACAAAATCCGCCGTTGGTATTTCATTGTCTTTATAAAACTGCTTTTGTTTGATCTTGTTTTTTATGATGCGCAACGTGTTTGCGCGCGGGTATACGTTGACTCCTTCACTTTCCAATTTCGCTAACGCATCCTCGTTTACAGTTTCAATTTCAATCGTCACCGCATCGAGTCCTTTTCCAAATTGATAAACGTCGTCGAAATTGGTGATATCTCCTTTAATAAAATGGTGGCAAAGGTGTGCCGCAGGACAAGCCGGATCATTTTCCATGAGGTAGGTTTCAACCGGATAATTCGCTGCTGCCTGCATTATCATTCGTCCTAATTGTCCGCCACCCAGGATGCCGACTTTTTTCATACTTAGAATTGAGCCGCAAAGATACGCGCAGGCAACAAGGAATAATGAGAGGGCCCGTATGCAATGCGATTTTTTTTTAACTTTGACAAATGCGACCGGATCATCCACATAAATTATTTTCGGACAAGCGCGGGGATTTCAACTTGCTGATGGAAGCGCTTGCAATGGATACCTCAATAAAGTAGACGAGTATCGCATTTTTACTCCTCTGATTTCTGTTAACTGCATTTACTTCAAGCATCAAATTTTTTATTATGGCTACTTCAATTGCTCCTGTAGGATCCGTTCATCCTGTTGCAGATTTTCTTCCCCTTATGGGAACTGATTATGTCGAATTCTATGTTGGCAATGCTAAGCAAGCTGCGCACTTTTATAAAACAGCTTTTGGTTTTCAAAGCCTCGCATATTCCGGCCCCGAAACGGGAATAAAAGACCGGGTCAGCTA
>JACMLR010000192.1 GCA_014379515.1 Chitinophagaceae bacterium | reverse complement strand
TTTACCAGGAGGAAAAGTATCAAAAGCAAGACATGTATCCCGGCGGTCCACATGGCGGCTTTTGCATTTATCTTTTGTTCTTCCGGCTTTTCCATTCCCATCTAAAATAAACAAACAATTCTAACAATAACGTTAATGTGCAAAATCAGCTTCGTAATTGCGCATCCGCTCAATTGGGGGGTTAAAGTACCCGTATTTAAGGTTAGGAAATTCTTCCTGTATCAGTTCCATTAATTGCTTTACACCCATACACTCCCCTGTTTCTGCAACATCAATTTTTTCAAGATACCAGTCCGGATCGATGTTGAAATTTCGCCACTGAATCATATTAACGTCTGTTTCGCGAATGAATTTCCGAAGTGCCTCGTACTCTTCAATGCTGTCCGTCATCCCCGGGAATACAAAATAATTGATACTTGCCCAGCCACCATATCCCCGAACAACTTTTATACTTTCAGCAAGGTCTTCAAACTGATAATTGTTTGGGCGATAGTAAGATTCATAAATATTCTTACGTGCTGAGTTTGTACTAACACGAATACTATTTAGTCCGGCTTCACACAACGCCCGAACAGCTGCTGGCTTCGATCCATTAGTGTTGATATTGA
Source organism: Chitinophagaceae bacterium (assembly GCA_014379515.1). GTDB lineage: Bacteria > Bacteroidota > Bacteroidia > Chitinophagales > Chitinophagaceae > Endoryza. The sequence continues at coordinate 13,242 of JACMLR010000192.1, read as the reverse complement.
TACTTCCCTTAGTAGTGTGCTTCCTGATTTCCCGAATTGCATCAGCAATCGTTTCCCACATCAATAACGGTTCACCTTCACAACCCTGACCGAAACTAACTATCGGGTATGGCGCACTTTCAAGATGTGGAACAGTAAATTCAATAATTTCTTCCGCCGTTGGTTTGAATGTTAGTCGGTCCTGTGTTGATACGATGCTCTCTTCCTGCGGTTGAAAAGAAATGCATCCGATGCAGTTCGCATTACAAGCAGGCGAGGAGGGCACGGGACATTCCCATCTTCCCAAAGAAAAATTTCGTGCTGCAGGACAATTGTATGTCTGGCAGCAATTTTCCATCAAATGTTTGATGAGCCGATTGTGCGGGTATGCCTTGAGTAAATTTTGAGTACCAGCATTAATTTGTACCTGGTCGTATCCAGCACATTCCTGGCGAATGTCTTCTTCGATTCGAACAGCAGGCACATAAAATTTTCCATCATACCAACCGGCTGCTGTATAACAAAATAAGGGAAGCAATGGTGCGTCACGCGTCGTTTCATAGGCCGATAGAAATAGCCCAGTGTGAGCAGGAGGAATAAATGCTGCCACCGCCCAACCTTTTTCACAAAGCCGCATGTCACCGGTTATGGCATCAATACCAATTCCGCGTCTGCCAGGCAATTCATATAACGAGCCGCCTTCTGGTAATAAGATCCAATCTTCCGGCGGCACCGGCATAGCATCCCAACCACTACGGCCAACCGCAAACATGGTGATGTCTTCGAAAATGTTGCCATTACCGTCACTATAAAGGATATATGGTGAGGTGTTCATCATTTGCTGTTCTCAAGATTAAAACTGGTTGAATTGTTGTTGGTAACAAGTCCAAGTCGCTCGCGGCAATAAGCATTAAACTCGTCTTCATCTGCATCATCGTCCTCATCGTCTTCAATTTCTCGTTGCCACACTTTATTATTTTTGAAGTCCAGTGTGATGATGCCATCCTTCAAAACAATATTGGTGAATTGTGACCAGTTAAACCGCTTTTTGAAAAGAGTGTTTAAGACAATTTCTTTATCGGAAAAGCCAATTTCAATAGCATATTTCGCCTGGTATTCAAGAAGTGCCAGCGCAATAAACACAAAAAACAACCATTGAAAGTAGGGCATCTTTGCCCAGACCAGTGCGGCGAGCAGCATAGCCCGACTATAGTAAACCTTTTTATTCCGATAATTGGACAAGTAATAATTTCTTGCAAGAATGATCAGGATTACAACAGAGCCGAGTAGATAAACCAATCCTAAATTATTGCTGGACGACATCTCCCTGAAAAAAAATAAAACCGATAATAATGAAAGTAGAAGTCCCAGTATGTCGAGATAGCGGGTTTGTTGATTTTTTAGTGTAACGACATACTGATAGATCATGCGCTGATCGGATTGCTTGCTGCCAGCAAATTACACAACTTCAGCAAGATCCTTGCACTCACGTTCGTATCCCATTCCATTTCACTCAACCCGGTTTCATTTAAATCGAAACCTATTATTTGTCGACCACTTTGCACGATGCGTTTAAAAAGAAAAAAGAGTTGATCTGTTTCAAATCCTCCAGGAACTGGCGTACCGGTATTCGGACAAAGTTTAGGATCCATTCCATCAACATCGAAGCTGATAATTACTTTGGCAGGTAAATGAGTTACGATTTCATCTGCAATCTGCCTCCACGTTTGCCCTTCAAATTGGCGTTCCTTAATGTCACGATCGAAATAGGTGACGATGCGATGATTGCTGTTTGCAATGTATAGCTCTTCTTCTTCGGAATAATCGCGAATCCCGATCTGTACAAGCTTGGAAATTTGAGGTAACTCTTCCATTGTATTATACATGATGCTAGCGTGACTATAAACAAAGCCTTCGTAGGCTTTTCTCAAATCACAATGAGCATCGATCTGGAGAATTCCAAAATCATCATGTTGTTCGCTAAGCGCTTTAAAATATCCAAGAGGGATGCTGTGGTCACCACCGAGGAGACCAAGTAGTTTTCCTTTGCTTAAAATTTCTTTTGATTTTTCATACACCCACTTGTTCAAGAAATTTCCACCTTCATTAATTTCTTTTAGTGATTTGCACATGAACTGGTTCTTGCTAACTTCTTCACCGCGCGAGATATAATCAATATAGAGTTCGGCTTCCTTTCGGAGGTAATCACTCTTTATCAAAACCTTCTTATCAACTTCTTTCAGATAGAACCCATGTTGCCACGACTTTGGAAAATCACGATCAAACAAATCTACTTGCATGGATGCTTTTAGAATGTGATCGGATGCACGGGCCGTGCCGGCATTGTAGCTAACCGTAACCTCCCAGGGAACAGGAAGAATAACCAAACGAGCATCTTCCTCATTAATGGGTAAACCGAAAATGTTATTGTTGGGGTTGCTTGCGCTGTTGGGGTCGAATGTTGCGAGATCTATCATTGTTGCTCAGTTCAAAAATGCCGTGCAAGTTAGGACAGGAAACCAAGTAGTCAAAAAAGAATTGAGTCGAGCAATTGTCCTGGGGTCGACAACTCTCAGTCTGCAAATTGCGTATGACATGTTAAAATTTATTAGTCAGCTCAGCGAAGTCTGCGACTGCACCGATGTTTTAAACGGTGAAACTTCAATTGATTCGACTGTTTATTCATTCAATTACCGATTAAGAATGAAGGACACGAATTCCCGATTTTGTGCCGTAAATTTGCAGCCTCAACCCCTGTTATGAAGAAAACCCATATCGTTTTGCTTGTGTGTATTGCTGCGGTCATTATGGTTTTACTCAGTTTTATGGGGAATCTATCTACCTATGAAACGCTGGCTTCGGCTCGGCAGAAACCTGGAAAGACAGTCACTGTCATTACACAACTAGACAAATCTGTCGAACATCCGATCGAGTACGATCCGCTTAAAAATCCTAACCTGACTGAGTTTTATGTAAAGGACAGTCTCGGGAATACAGCTAAGGTTGTATATCACTTTGAGAAGCCATTCGACATGGAAAAAAGTGACCGTATCGTACTGAAAGGGAAGATGCAGGGAGATGTATTTGAAATAACTCGTAAAGATGGTATCCTCATAAAATGTCCCTCAAAATATAAAGACGACCCCAAGGCCGCCGGCAATAATCTTAGTCAAAATTAACTAGCCTGATGAATTCTTTTGGTGAACATTTGTTACCCGGCCAGATTGGCCATTTCTTAATAATACTTTCCCTTGTCGCTTCATTAATTGCAACAATCGCTTATTCTAAATCAACAAACGCGTTGATCCCCGCAGAAGCAGCAAGCTGGAAAAAAATTGGTCGCACTGCATTTGTTATCGATGCCTTCTCCGTTTTTGGAGTTTTTGCTTTGATCTATTACATTATTTCGAATCATTACATGGAGTACTCCTATGCCTGGACCCACTCCGATAAATCACTCGAGCCAAAGTATTTACTGAGTAGTATTTGGGAGGGTCAGGAAGGTAGTTTTCTTCTTTGGGCGTTCTGGCATGGAGTGATTGGTATCGTGCTGATGAAAACATCGAAGAAATGGGAAGCGCCTGTGATGGCCGTTATCAGCTTCGCGCAGCTATGTATTGCAACATTATTACTAGGAATTTTTGTATTCGATTTGAAAGTTGGTAGCAATCCGTTCATTCTTCTGAAAGATTCTGGTGTTATGTCTCCCGAAAATGCCCCAGCCTTCTATTCAAATGGAATTTTGAGGGGCGATTACCTTGAATTGATTCATCGCAGGGGCGGGCAGGGATTGAATCAACTCCTACAGAATTATTGGATGGTAATCCATCCACCGATATTGTTTCTCGGGTTTGCATCGACGATCGTTCCATTTGCATATGCAATTGCAGGGTTATGGACGAAGGATTATGGTGGTTGGACAAAGTCACAATTGCCATGGTCACTGTTCTCGGCCGCTATTCTTGCGTTGGGCATAATGATGGGAGCAAAATGGGCATATGAGTCGTTGAATTTTGGCGGTTATTGGGCCTGGGACCCGGTTGAGAATGCTTCGCTTGTACCGTGGCTTATTATGATTGCGGGCTTACATACGCAGTTAATTTTTAACGCTACGGGTCACTCGTTAAGAAGCACGTACTTGTTTTATTTGCTCAGCTTCATGCTGATTTTGTACTCAACCTATTTGGCGCGAAGCGGCGATTTGCAGGACACTTCTGTGCATGCATTTGTGACCTCTGGGATGAACTGGCAATTACGAATTTTTGTTTTTGCTTTTGTGATTCCGGGGCTTTTGATGTTTGCGCTCCGATATAAAAAGATTCCGCACATTGTAAAAGAAGAGAGCTCGTGGTCGCGTGAATTCTGGATGTTTATTGGCTCACTGGTATTGTTTTTATCATCACTTGCGATCATCATCCCAACTTCATTTCCTCTATTTAATAAAATATTCGGTACCTCGCTTGCAATTGGTGAAGATCAAGAGTTTGCTTATAACAGAATTCAGATTTTTGTGGCGATAATCATAGGTGTGATTACCGCTATCGGCCAGTATCTGAAATATAAAACCACTAACCGGCAGCTTTTCTTTAAGAAGTTAATGGTGCCGACAATTATTGCGCTGATCTTCTCATTGATCGTATCCATTTTCGGAAACATCGACTATGATAAATACGGAATCGGTTACCTCGCTGCAATTCATCTCGGCATTTTCGCAAGCTTGTATGCCGTAGTTGCAAACACCTCCTTTATATGGCTTGGTTTGAATGGCAAGCTTAAGGCGGCAGGTGCGTCTGTAGCACATCTTGGTTTTTCCTTGTTTTTGTTAGGAGCACTAATTTCTTCTGCGAAAAAAGAAGTGTTATCCGTAAACAAATTGAACCCACTAAACTTTGGTCCGGATCAAAAAGAAAAAGGGGAGGAGAACCTGACGATGTTCCAGGGAATTGAAACAGACATGGGTGATTTTTGGGCGACTTACGCAAAGGACAGTAGTACACAGGGCGGAAAGACGATGTACTTCCATATCCAGATGAAGCGGAAAGATGGCAAGGGAGAATTCATGTTGGTCCCTGATCTGATCAAAAACAGCAAAGGACAGGAAGGCTATTCAGCAAATCCAGACGCAAAACACTACCTGCACAAAGACATTTTCACCTATATCAGTTACGCGGATAAAATGCGGGAAGGTGAAGATACTTCGAAGTTCAGACCGACAAGTGTTGCGATAAACGACACGGTTTTCTATTCTTCAGGGATCATGATTCTGGATACTGTGCAACGAAACCCTGCTAATAAAAGAGTTCAATTCACGGAATCAGACACAGCGATTATGGCAACGATTCGCGTGATACCCTTTAATAGTGGTGGCAAACCGATTACGGCACAACCTTATTTCTATTTTAGAAACAACCGTGCGGAGTATTTTCCTGATACACTGATAACCCAGGGGCTTGCCATCAACCTGAACAAATTTGCGGCTGATCAAACGTTTGAAATTGGCGTCAAAGAATCGACCAGGATGACGCCTTTTATTGCACTTAAAGTGCTTGTATTTCCGTTTATAAATCTCGTTTGGGGCGGAGTGGTTTTGATGCTTGTTGGCTTTGTAATGGCAATCGTTCGCAGAGTCAAAACCCTGAAAGCCTGATCCTCGTAAATATTTAACAATTTGACGAACAGTCGGAGAGGTTACTTTCTCAAGATCTGGGGTATTATTCTTTAATTATTAATTGTATTTTGGGTGATACATGAAGCATTGCGTATTCATATCTTTTCTGCTAATAATCTTCCTGTTGCCGGCGAAGTCTGTCCAAAGTCAGGTTATACCGGATTCCATATTACAACGCTTATCGCTTCCTGAACTCGGACCGAATGACACGATTCCGGTACCTGCCCAGGTTTACAACCATACTGAGATCATTCCATCAACCATGCTCGAATGGATCTTTGTTTCGGCGAAGTATCCGAAACATCTCCTTGCCAAACGAAAAGAATGGACAAGGTTGCGCAATGCCGTTTATGTAACTTATCCGTATGCTCGTCGCGCGGGATTCATCATTAACGACATGAATGCGAAACTTGCAACCATTAGCGATAAAAAGAAACGAAAGGAATATATCCAGTCGCGCGAGAAAGATCTAAAAAAGGAATTCACTGATCCACTTACAAATTTATCGATCTACCAAGGAAAGGTTTTGATGAAACTCATCAACAGGCAAACTGGTAATAATTGCTACGAATTGATTAACGAATATAAAGGAAGTTTTTCTGCGCGCTTTTGGCAAACAGTTGCGTTCTTTTTTAATAGTAGTCTTAAACAACCATACAACGCGAAAGAGACAGATCGAACAATCGAAGAAATTGTAATAGAAGTAGAACGAATGTATGGATACGCGGGATAAAATGGTTGACTAGTATGAGCCGTTCTTTACCGAAGTTTTAACCCTTGGTTGTTTTCATTTTCTCGATCATACCCGTCGTCGAAAATCCTTGTACAATCTCATTGATCACTACGCGACCGCCATTTGCAATTACTTCTTTTGACCCTGCGATTTGTTCAACAGTATAATCTCCGCCTTTCACCAGTACATCTGGCAAGAGCGTTTCTATCAATTCAATCGGCGTATCTCCTTCAAAAATGATAACGGCGTCGACCATTACTAACGAAGCCAATACCAACGCGCGCGATTCCTGATCGTTTAAAGGGCGATTATTTCCTTTGAGTCGTTTGGTGGAAGCATCGGAGTTTATTCCTACTACTAAATAGTCGGCTTCTTTAGCCGCTTGCGAAAGCGAGTAGATATGACCGCGATGAAGAATATCAAAAACTCCGTTCGTAAATGCCACTGACTTTCCCGACAACCCCCATTGCGCGATTTTCTTTTTGCCTTCGGCAAGATCAATAATTTTTGATGGAATGAATGAAGCATTACGCATCTGCCTTTGCTTTTTTATTAAAGAATGGGAAGAGAATTAAGGCGACAAAACCGCTTAGTAACATCTGAAAGAACTGAACACTCCACATCAACGCACCAAATGCGAATCCGAGAGTGTCTTTCAAACCATATAGCTGCATTGTCGTTTGAACAAACAGGGGATAAACCCCCAGACCACCTGGTGTCGGAACGATCATTGCAATACTGCCGGTCGTAAGTACTGATAATGCTTCCTTCCACGAATAAGCTGAGGTTTCCTGGAGCGCAAAAAAACCAAGCCGAACGCTCAGTAAATACATTGCCCAAATGAATGCCGTGTGAAAAAGAAACCAACCTTTTTGTTTGACATTCCGCACACTTGTTACGCCCTGCCAAATGCCCTTTATTACTTTCTTTGTTTTTACAATGAAGTTAAGATGCGAGAATCGACGAAGTAGCCACCAAAAAATACACAGCACAGCAGCAACAATCCCCACTAATAAAAGAATCTTACTCCACGAAAGTGAATCGGTTTTTGAGCCGAATACATCGTTCAATCGTTGGGAAAGATAGTCGCCGATGATATCCGTTTGAGTAAGAAATGCGGCGCCCATCACTATTAAAAGACAGACGACATCGAATGCCCGTTCGGCTACAATCGTTCCGATCAATTTATCAGCTGGAACTTTTTCATATCGCGCAAGCACAGTGCATTTAAGAATTTCTCCCAAACGCGGTATTGCAAGATTTGCCATGTAACCGATCAATACTGCAAGGTAAGTGTTTGAAGTGCGGGGTTTATATCCAAGCGGCTCCATTAAAATTTTCCAGCGGATAGCGCGGCTGTAGTGACTGGCAAGAAGCGCAATGACGATCGGGATAATTATCGCATAGCGGGCGTTGGCAAATGCATTGCGCATGTCGGCCCAACCCTTTGCATCCATTTTGCGCAATGACCACCAAACTAAAAAAATCCCAAGCCCCAGGAAGAACATGTATTGTAAAATGCTTAGAATTTTTTTATTCATTCCCGAAATTTTATACTGAATTCAATGCCATGAAATCAAAGTCGATTGCCTTCTTTCGGAAATATAACCCAGGGTTTGAACGATTTGGCTTTCTCAAAATCGATCGTTGCATACGAGATGACGATAACAATATCTCCAACTGCGCCCTGCCTTGCTGCCGGTCCGTTCAAACAACAAACTCCAGAGCCGCGTTTGCCTTTGATCAGATACGTTTCGATGCGGCTACCGTTATTGACATTTACAACCTGCACTTTTTCATTTTCAATCATGTTTGCTGCATCCATCAGGTCTTCGTCGAGTGTGAGACTACCAACATAATTAAGATTGGCTTCCGTAATAACCGCGCGATGAACCTTAGATTTAAGTACTTCTATCTCCATACAATTTGTGCTGTTTTTTCCGTAAACGGCTGCAAACTAAAAAAGTTTAGCGACAAACCACGATTAACCGTGTAGCAACATATTATCGATCAGTCGTACGTCTCCCTGGAATGCTGCGACGAGTGCAACCAATTCTTTATTCGGTGCCGCTGACGCAATGGGTTCGAGTGAGTTCGCATCCGCAATGGCTACATAATCTGTTTTAAAATCATGTTGCTCTAAAAGTTGCTTTGCATGGCTGGTCAACTCGCTTATTGAATAACCAGAGAGATTTTTTTGCATCCAATTGAGCGCTTTGAAGATACCGGTTGCGTTTTCACGCTGTTCGTTTGTCAAACGCTTATTGCGGCTACTCATTGCCAATCCATCCGTTTCGCGGATTGTGGGACATGTCACCAATGATGTATCAATCTTGATTAATTCAATCAATTTTCGAACTACCATGCATTGCTGGTAATCTTTCTGACCCATAAAAAGAAGCTGTGGTTTTACGGCTTTCAGCAGTCTGCTCATGACCTGGCACACGCCCTGGAAATGCCCCGGACGAAAAGCGCCTTCAAAAACCGTTTCAAGAAACCCAAGATCATAGGTCTCAAGTGCTGTGGTGCCATTGGGGTACATTCCCTCAACAGTAGGAAGAAAGAGAATATCGAGTCCGACACGCTCGAGGGCCAGGATGTCCTGAGCCAACGTGATTGGGTATTTTGCGAAATCAGCCGGGTCGTTGAATTGAGTTGGATTCACGAAAATGCTACACACCACCAGGTCGGCCTGTGACTTCGCAGTTGCGACAAGTTGAAGATGGCCTTCGTGTAAAGCGCCCATGGTGGGTACAAAACCGACAGTTTTGCTTGACTGCTTCAGGTAATTCCTTAGTGACGAGGGCTCTTTAATCAATATCATATGGGGCTGTTTAAACAGGGATTGAACCTGTAGCAATGTCGTTTACCGTAAAAAAACCTTAACTTTGCCCACCTTTTACACCAAGTGGACCAGAATGGTGGTTTTTAAACCAATTTGAAACATAATGCTGACAAAGAAAAGAATTTTATTCATTGCCAACGAAATGTCTCCCTACCTGGAGTTAACAGAATTTTCCGAAATCGTGAATCGCCTGGCGATCAAATCAAATGAAACTGGTTTTGAAGTTAGATGTATCATGCCGCGTTTTGGTATGATCAACGAGAGAAGACATCGTTTGCATGAGGTCGTTCGGCTTTCTGGTATTAATGTCTCGGTCGACAATGACGACTTTCCACTTCAAATTAAAGTTGCTTCCCTGCCAAATGCGCGCTTGCAAGTCTATTTCTTGGATAATGAGGATCTGTTTAAACGCAAATTTATCTTCCATGATGAGCAGGAGAAATTTTATGATGATAATGCATTAAGAGCTGTGTTCTTTTGTAAAGGCGCGCTCGAAACAGTCAAAAAATTTGGCTGGCCTCCCGATATCATCCACTGCAGCGGATGGATGACAGGCCTTATTCCATTCTTCTTAAAGTCAGCTTATAAAAAAGAACCGGTGTTCGCCCATAGTAAAGTCATTTATACAATTGGCAGCACGAGCTTCAAAGAAAAACTTGGTCCAAGCTTACTCAAACTTGCCAAGATCAATCCTGCAATTAAGGATAAAGAATTAGAACCATTCAAAGACGCCAATAATATTGGTATGTTCCGTGGTGGTGCAACCTACGCAGACGCGATTACTTTTGGTGCAGACAAAACTGATAAAAAACTTGTTGAGGAGTTTGGAAAAGTAAAAGGCAAAAAAGTTTTAGCGTATAATGCAGAGAGTGATTTAACAGACTATTTACAATTGTTCACCGACCTTGCCAAATAGGTATTAAGATCTAGTAACTCATCATAATCAATCGATTCGTGAAGCGTAATCTTGTTGTTTTTTTTAGTGCGGCATTGTTGGTTTTCTTTGTTGGTTCTTGCAAAAAGGTTGATACTACAACTATCGGTGACGACCTGATACCTGCGGTTGATAACATCAACACTTTCGACACTGTTCTGGAAGTTTTTACTGATAATCTTTTTCTGCCTGACTCGACCCGCCTTCTTGCTACCGAGCTGCATCCGTGGGGAATGATCGAAAATGATGCGGAATTCGGAAAAACCAAAACTGAATTTTACGTCTCGCTTACGCCAAGCAGTTATGGCACGCATCCGTTCGCAAAAAAAGACGAGAATCCAATTTTTGATTCAGTAATTCTCGCCCTCTCATATTCCTCTCTTTATGGGGATTCGAACTCGATGCAAAAAATCGACGTACACGAAATTGAGTTTGACAATACTTTTAGAAACCGCACAGCCGGGTTTCGAATTGATACAGCGGACTTCAATTTTGATCCAACTGTTCTTGGATCCAAATTGGTCGATTTCACTAAGTTGAACGACAGTGTCTACGATATTCGTAAACGCGATACCCTGAGACTAAAAAATCAACTTCGCATTCCTCTCAATACAGCATTTGCCAACCGGTTCGTTGCACTTGATACCGCAACTGCTTACAAAACCGATTCGGCTTTTCGCCTCCGCTTCCAGGGTCTCGCATTGACGATCGATGAAGGAGCCTCGCCTGCAAAACGCGCCATTGCGTATTTTGCACTGACCAACCCAAATACTAAACTTATTTTTTACTATCGCGTAAGAACAGGGACTACAGTAACCGACACACTCTCCGCAGAATTTGGGTTTCATTCATTCAATTTTGCAAATGCCGCTACTGTTCGCAGAACACCGGCTGGCAACTACCTGACCTCTGTTTCCAATGCTGTACCAAACGACGATAAAATTTATCTGCAATCATCTCCAGGTTCTTATACCGCAATTCGAATTCCAGGTTTGAAGAATTTGAGTAACCGCGTCATTCATCGCGCAGATCTTTCGTTCGAAGTGCTGCCATCCGCAGAATCCAATTTCTACGGCTTACCCACCAGCTTGTTTATGGATGCGATCGATACTGCCAATAAGCGCATTACAACTGTCCCATATGACTTCAGCTTCAACTCAGACTACGCCAATACTTTTGGTGGCAATATCAAGAACAACAAATACACGTTCAATCTGTCGCGCTATGTTCAAAGCATCGTGACACGTAAAGAAAAAGACTTTACGCTGCGATTGTATGCTCCATATGTAACAGTGCCAACTGACTTCGCAACCGGGCTCATTCCTCCTTCAGTGTTGGTTAATACGCCAATAGCGTCCGGAAGAGTGGTGCTCACAGGCGGCAGCTATGCAGATATCACGAAAAGAGTTCGGCTCCGGATAATTTATTCCAAAATTTAGGATTTGACCGTTTGACGATTATCTTTGCGGCCTGATAAACTCAGCTAATACTAACTCCGCATTCAAAATTTATTTATGCCTTATTTATTTACTTCAGAAAGTGTATCCGAAGGTCATCCGGATAAAGTGGCCGATCAAATCTCTGACGCCCTAATTGATAACTTCCTCGCCTACGATCCGCAATCTAAAGTTGCCTGTGAAACGCTGGTAACAACAGGCCAGGTTGTTCTTGCAGGAGAAGTGAAATCTAAAACCTATCTCGATGTACAGGAAATCGCCCGGGAAGTGATCCGTCAAATTGGATACACGAAGGCGGAGTATATGTTTGAAGCAAATTCGTGCGGGATCTTCTCAGCAATACATGAACAAAGCGCAGATATCAATCGTGGTGTCGATCGCTCTGTAAAAAAACTCGACTTCGAAGCAAAAGCAAACGCACAGGGTGCAGGTGACCAGGGTATGATGTTCGGTTACGCTACGCGCGAAACGGATAACTATATGCCTCTTGCGCTTGACCTCGCTCATAAAATTCTCCAGGAGCTTTCAAAAACAAGACGCGCCGGAAAAGAATTGAAATATCTCCGCCCTGATGCAAAAAGCCAGGTTACCATCGAATACGATGATAACAACCAACCAAGTCGTATCGACACAATCGTTGTATCAACTCAACACGATGATTTCGCCAGCGATAAACAAATGTTGGATCAGATCCGCAAAGACATCATCAATGTGATCATTCCGCGGGTAAAAAAGCAACTGAAGCCTTCTATTCAAAAATTATTCAACGATAAGATCACCTTTCATATCAATCCAACCGGAAAATTTGTTATTGGCGGGCCACACGGTGATACTGGTTTGACTGGTCGTAAGATCATCGTTGATACTTACGGTGGTAAAGGTGCACACGGTGGTGGAGCATTCAGCGGTAAGGACCCTTCCAAAGTAGATCGCTCTGCTGCTTATGCAACTCGTCATATTGCCAAGAATCTCGTCGCTGCTGGTTTGTGCGATGAAATTCTCGTTCAGGTTTCTTATGCAATCGGTGTTGCAAAACCTTGCGGCCTTTTTGTTGACACATATGGAACGGCAAAGGTTGATTTGAGCGACGGCGAAATTGCTCGCGTGGTAGAGGGTATCTTCGATCTGCGTCCATATGCAATCGAACAACGCCTGAAGCTTCGTAACCCGATTTATTCTGAAACTGCAGCTTACGGTCACATGGGACGCGAATCGAAAGTGGTAACAAAAATTTTCAACAAAGGAAAAGATACCGAGAAGAAAGTGGAAGTTGAATTGTTTACCTGGGAGAAACTTGATTATGTAGCAAAAGTGAAAAAAGCCTTCGGTCTAAAATAAACACCACAGTTAAAATAACAATCCCGCTCAATGCGGGATTTTTTATTTTCGGGGCATGAATGAAGAATTGATTAATCCCTGGACTGTAAATGCTGAAAAACCGGTATACGATAATCCCTGGATACAGGTGACAGAATACGATGTTATCAATCCATCAGGTGGGATAGGAATCTATGGGAAGGTCCATTTTAAAAATTATGCTGTGGGGGTATTTCCGCTCGACGCAGAATTGAACACGTGGCTTGTCGGTCAATACCGGTTTGTGCTAAATCAATATAGTTGGGAAAT
>JACMLR010000191.1 GCA_014379515.1 Chitinophagaceae bacterium | reverse complement strand
TGACAGCGAGCTGCCGGCACTTTGTTCTGCTCATACGCAAGGCGTTTGAGTTCCTGCACAAACAATCCTCCAAAACCTTGTTGTCGATTGCCGTCCACCACATGCATGTAAACGTCTGCGTACGGCGCATTGTAATTATACATCAAGCCACCGTAGGCTACAAGTGAATCGTTATGAAGCAAAATATAAGGGCCATCATCATCCCGATTCTTTGGATCCGAGTCAATCCGTTGCCGGAACACGCAGTTCTCGATTGTAAGTTTTGTTTTGTTTGCGTCCGTAAATAGAACTGACTCGGCATTGATGTTTCGCGCAAACCTGAAAAGCACCTGGGTTTGAAGAGCCATATTCGTCTGGCATTCGATATACCGGACATTCACATTTTTGAAGAACAATTCAGCAGCACGTTCCATTAACCTAAGTTCTTGGGGAATTAAATAAAATTCAAATAACGTGTCGCGTTCATTTCGGTCGTGGAGTCCCCAAACACTGGCATAGCCAATAGACTGCCCGGCCAGTTCAAAAAGATAATTCTCTGCCCATCCGTAATCGTGGCATTTATTATGAACAAACTGTACATCTGCGTGCCGCAGGAATTGCTCACGCATTGAAATGATTTCGTCTTCACTGCATTTTCGGACATTCATTTGCATGTCGTAAGTTACTAATCAGCACGGATCGAGTAATGATTAACCGTTATCCGACTTTTTCCAAACGGGTGTTAGTTTCTGATTAAAATTCAATTATTTTTACGCCTCAATTCACAACAGCTATGGATTTCAAGTTTACAGAAGAGCAATTGATGATACAGCGCGCTGCGCGCGATTTTGCACGGACCGAATGCCTTCCCGGAGTAATCGAGCGCGATGAATTACAAAAATTTCCGCGCGAACAGGTGCTCAAACTCGCCGATCTCGGATTTATGGGAATGATGGTCGATCCAAAATATGGCGGCGCTGGCATGGATACCATCAGTTATGTACTGGCAATGGAAGAAATTAGTAAAATTGATGCGAGCGTCAGTGTGATAATGAGCGTAAATAACAGTCTCGTTTGCTGGGGTCTTGAGGCTTTCGGCAATGAAGAACAGAAGCAAAAATATCTAACTCCCCTTGCCCAGGCAAAAAAGGACGGCGATCTTTATATCGGTGCATTTTTATTAAGCGAACCTGAAGCTGGTAGCGATGCAACCTCGCAGCGCACTACCGCCATTGATAAGGGCGACCATTACGTACTCAATGGAATCAAAAACTGGATAACAAATGGCTCTTCTGCATCAGTTTACCTGGTAATGGCTCAAACAGACGCTGCCAAAGGAAGCAAGGGCATCAATACATTCATCGTTGAAAAAAGCTGGCCAGGTGTAAGTGTGGGAGCCAAAGAAAATAAACTTGGAATTCGCGGAAGTGATACGCACAGTATTTCCTTCACGGATGTAAAAGTGCCGAAAGAAAACTTAGTAGGAACAGATGGATTTGGGTTCACCTTTGCAATGAAAACGTTGAGTGGTGGCCGTATTGGGATAGCGTCACAAGCTCTCGGGATTGCGTCCGGTGCATACGAGCTGGCACTGGAATACTCAAAACAGCGCAAAGCTTTCGGGAAAGAAATTATGCATCACCAGGCTATTCAGTTCAAACTCGCGGATATGGCCACACGAATCGAAGCCGCCAGGCTGCTTTGTTTAAAGGCAGCATTTGAAAAAGATTCCAGGTTGGATTATACATTAAGCAGTTCGATGGCAAAAGTTTTTGCCAGCGAAACAGCGATGTGGACTGCCACTGAGGCGGTACAAATTCACGGCGGATATGGTTTTGTAAAAGAATACCATGTCGAACGCATGATGCGCGATGCAAAAATTACCCAGATTTACGAAGGTACAAGTGAAGTGCAGCGTATTGTAATCAGTCGAAGCATCCTGAAAGGCTAACATGGGAATTAATCTTCACTCATACAACACTATCAGCAAAGAGCTGGATCCGGCCGGCGTTACGCTGGTTGCCGTTTCGAAAATCAAACCAGTTTCGGATATCAAATCCCTTTATGATGCGGGTCAGCGCGACTTTGGTGAAAACTATGTACAGGAGTTGGTCGACAAATCAGGTCACCTACCTTCCGATATTCACTGGCATTTTATTGGGCATTTGCAAAGTAACAAAGTGAAATACATTGCACCATTTGTGCATCTGGTTCACGGAGTAGACAATTTTAACCTCATCAAAGAAGTCAACAAGCAGGCCCTTAGGTGTGGCCGGGTAATTGATATACTGCTACAGGTTCACATTTCGGAAGAAGAAACAAAGTTCGGATTGAGCGAGGAACAGTTAGCTGCGTTAATAACGCAAGTCAGGGAGGCAGGTTTTTCCGGTATTCGTATTCGTGGATTGATGGGAATGGCTTCTTTTTCAGAAGACACCGATAAGGTCCGTAGCGAGTTCGCAACATTGAAGAAATTGTTTTCCTCTCTTCCGAATGAAATACCATTCGATCCGCTTGTTCTCAGTATGGGCATGAGCGGTGATTATAAAATTGCCATCGAAGAAGGAAGCAACATGGTTCGAATCGGCAGCCTTTTATTTGGCGCAAGATCATAATATGCACAAATGTCCTCGCACTTTTGCGTCACTATTTTCCCTGGCACAACTCATTTTCTGGACTGGATTCTTTTTTCCAGCGAACGGCTATTCCCAGGAGCGGGACACCACTTACATTGAACCTTATACCAAGCTCATCACCGGCCGGGTTTTTCTATCAGAGAAATACACAATATTTGGTCTCGAGGGCCCAAAGCAAATTCAGTATCGTCCAAATACGCGTTTGAGCCTGGGACTTGGTGCAACCTATCGCGCCCTGACATTAAGCATCGGCTACGGATTTGCATTTTTGAACAAAGATGGCGGTCGCGGTAAAACAAAATACCTCGATTTGCAAACCCATTTGTACGGCGCGAAGTGGAGGTACGATCTCTTCGGTCAATTTTATAAGGGATATTATATTTATCCAAAAGGATTCGCCGCGGCCGTTCCTGGCACATACTATATCAGGCCAGACCTACAAGTCAACGAGATTGGAGTAAGCGCTTTTCATATCTACAATAACAAACGCTTTTCTTATCGAGCAGCATTTTTGCAAAGTGAGTGGCAAAAGAAATCAGCCGGTTCGTTCTTACTCGGCGGAAGTTTTGTTTATGGTTCAACTAAAGCTGATAGTGCTTTTATTCCGGCGCGGGAATCTGCCAATTACCAACAAAAAGATATACGGAGACTGCGATATTTCGAACTTGGCCCGGGTGCTGGCTACGTTTATACATTCGTGTGGAAACAACACTGGTATATAACCGCATCTGCAACCGTAAGTTTGGATTTAGGTTTCGTTAAAGAGACCGCGGTGAGCGATGTTAAACACTCTATCAATCTATCGCCAAATTTCATGTTCCGTTCCGGGATCGGCTACAACAGTAGTACCTGGAATTATAATTTTGCATGGGTCAGTAACCGCACATCTGTTGATGGTCAGTTCAACAACGGTGGTTATAATATCAATACCGGTAATTATCGCTTTACAATTGCTAAACGATTCACACCTGGAAAAAAACTCCGGAAGATGTTGAGTGTCGTCGATAATATTCTGGATAAAGCGCTGAAGAAATAACCTGTCGTTATCGATAACCTGGAATTTCTTTGCCGAGTATTATATCCCTCGTTGCTTTTTGGAAATCTTTTTCAACTTCGATTGTTTTCAATACTCCAACACCACCACGTCCTTTGTGATTGGCGCGTTCTGCTGTCGTTAAAAATGGATCATCATTAAATACAAATTCATCAATCCAATATTCATTTTTTCCCGGTTCTTTTATGAAAACATGAATATGTGCGGGGATCTTTGAATTTGGATATGAACCAGGTCTTAAGGTCATGAACTTATATTCTCCTTTCTCATTTGTCTTCATCCAACCTCGAATATACCCGTGGCGCTTTGCCCAATCTTTTTCATCTCCTTTCGTGGGATAAATTCCTTGCTGATTTGTGTGATATACATAAATGATAACGTTCGCCGCAGGCGTTTTGCCATCGGCTTTGTAAACGATGCCATTGATGCCGAGTTTAATTCCCTTTCCACCCCAGTCGGGTAGTTTCACAAACCAGTCGAGTTTTTCAAATGGAGTAGGACTTTCATAGATCGCTTCGCAACCTTCGCAAGGCCCACCGATTGTTCCTTTATTGCGGTTTGCATCATTCGTTTGTGCGCAGGAGATGCTTGCAAAAAGCAGGATCACAGCAAGTGGTAAAAGGAGTTTCATTGTGGTTATTTGATATTGAATTTCCTCAGAAAGGCTTGTATCTGCAGATTTTTTACACCAGCGGAATGCTTCGCTTGACGAATTGACGGCATTTCGTCACGCAACTGCTGCTGATTGTGTAAGGCTTTTTACCACTTGTATATCGTACATTTATTTTGGTTATGAAAGCTATGAGTATCGCAAGAAAATATGGCCTTTATCATATTCTGTTTTGGTTGACACTGTTTGCAACCTGGCATTTTTTCCGTTACCAGGATTATCCGGAATCTTACAGACTACACATTACTGCAATTAAAGTTGCTGACCTTGCCTTACTCGTGTATCTCACCAATTACCTGTTGATTCCAAAACTGCTATACCGAAAGCGCTACTGGCTTTTTGGAGGCGTCTTTCTGGCCATGGTTATTGCAAGCAGCATTCTTAAGATGTATGTGCTTGGAAGAATGCTTCAGAATCCCGCAATGTTTAGCCTGGCTGGTAATCTAAAAGAACGCATTTATGATAATGTGCTTCCGCATATCCTTTTGGTTTGTACCGGTGCTGCATTTAAATTACTGGCAGACCAACTAAGAGCCCAACGAAGATTAGTTGATATGGCACGTGAAAAAGCAAATGCGGAATTGAACTTTTTGAAATCCCAGATAAATCCGCACCTTCTTTTCAATTCCCTCAATTCAATTTATTTTTTGATCGACAAGTCGAATGCTGAAGCAAGAAAGACTTTATTGCAATTTTCGGATTTGTTGAGATACCAGTTGTATGAGTGCGGCGCGGACCGAATCGAGATCGAAAAAGAATTACGTTTTCTAAAGGATTATCTGCATTTGCAGGCGCTTCGAAAAGACTCCAACTATGAAATCAAAATGGACGTAAGTGAAGAGGTTCGGGGATTTACGATCACACCATTGCTATTGATTCCGTTTGTTGAAAATGCATTCAAACATATCTCGCATCATGGAGACCGAACAAACTTCGTTCATGTTTCAATGTCGAGAATGAATGGCACGCTTAATTTTAATGTCAGTAATTCGAAAGACGAACACCAACGAATCACAGAACCTACCGGAGGCATCGGATTAACGAACGTAAAGAGAAGGCTGGAATTGATTTACCCGGGTCAACATCAGCTTGCAATAGAAAATGCTTCATCAACATTTCATGTGTCACTAAGTCTCGATATTAACCGACCGGCAATTACAATGAATCAATAACCAACTATGATCAATTGTATTATTATTGATGACGAGCCGATTGCACGAAAGGGATTGAAGGAATACCTCGGCGATGCAGAGTTTATGAACCTTATTGGTGAATTTGAACATCCGTTGAAAGCAATGGATGTATTGTCGAAGACAAAGATTGACCTGATATTTCTTGACATCCAAATGCCAAAGATGAGGGGTACCGAATTTTTAAAAAGTCTTGCGCATCCTCCGCTCGTAATTTTTACAACGGCCTATCCGCAATTCGCAGTTGAAGGCTTTGAGCTGAATGCAGTTGATTACCTGGTTAAGCCTTTTTCCTTTGATCGTTTTTGGAAGGCCATTTTGAAAGCAAGAGCAATTGTTGAATCTTCCACCATCGCTCATAACCAACCAGAAGAAGAATACTTCTATATAAAAAGTGATAACAAACTCGTACGCATTAATTATGTTGACGTTCTTTTTGCGGAAGCGTTACAAAATTATGTAGCGATCCAAACCAGCGAAAAGAAATTTATTACCTACCTGACTTTTCATTCAATTGAACAGCATCTTCCTGCAGCACGATTCGTAAAAACGCATAAATCGTATCTGGTTAATATGAGTAAGATCGAGAGCATCGAAGGGAACGAGATCAAGATTGGCGTCTATCGCATCCCAATCAGCCGAACGGAAAAGGAAGCCGTAATGGAAAAGCTATTGCAGAATAAATTATTGAAGCGCTAGTTAGTGCGCCATTGGTCGTTTCTTGATCATACCACCGCGCGTATCTTTGATGCTATGCATCACAACAAAGGCATTCGGATCGATGATATCGATTTCGCTTTGCAATTTTGAAATCTCAAGGCGCGTAACTACTGTAAAGAGAATATTTGTATTTGCGTTAGATGAATACCCGCGTTTGCCATAACCACCTTTGCCATTGTAAACTGTCACACCGCGGCCCAGTTTCTCGGCAATCATCACACTAATTTCTGTATTTTTTGGTGAGATGATGGTGAACCCTGTATACTCTTCGATCCCTTCAATCAGAAAATCGACCGTCTTAGAAGCGGCGAGGTAGGCGAGCATTGAGTAAAGCGCCGTTTCGATTGAAAGCAGTTTCGCGGCCGCGGAAAAAATTACCACGTTGATTACCATGATAACATCGCCAATAGAAGCACTGGTTTTGCGGCTTAAATAAATGGCGAGCACTTCTGTGCCGTCGAGTACGGCGCCACCGCGCATTGCAAAACCGATTCCGGCGCCAAGAAAGAAACCGCCAAACACAGACACCAGTAATTTATCTTCTGTCAGCATTGGAAACGGAACCAGCGCCAATACGATCGCTAAGCCAAGAATAGCAATCATTGTTCGAATGGCGAATGATTGACCCATTTGGTGATACCCGATAATAATGAAGGGAATGTTTACAAGTATAATTATCAGCGATAAGGATTGATTACTTAATGCTGCCACTAACAGGGATATACCAGTTGCGCCTCCGTCAATGAAATTATTGGGCAGGATGAAACTTTTCAGCCCGAATGCAGCTGAAGAAATGCCAATGAGAATCATGATTGCATTCCGGATATTCTGGGAAAAGGTTTTTTTAAAACGATAGCGTGCTTTTGCCCGGCGATAATTTTCCGTGCTTGTTGATGCCGTTTTGCCAGCTTTCTTTTTT
The DNA here is from genome assembly GCA_014379515.1 of Chitinophagaceae bacterium. Taxonomy (GTDB): domain Bacteria; phylum Bacteroidota; class Bacteroidia; order Chitinophagales; family Chitinophagaceae; genus Endoryza. The sequence continues at coordinate 19,030 of JACMLR010000191.1, read as the reverse complement.
TCCCGGACAGCGGCTTGAGCAATTATTTGTTGAAATTGTGGATTCATTGATTGTTTCAAATTTACAATATATGCCGCGCAATCCCTCGCGCGTCAAGGACTTAATCTATGCAACGAAGTGCTTGTCAAATCTTATCTTTGCGGGCTTGAAAAAGCGGGATCCCGCTTTGATTTAACTCATTATGAAATACGCCAACGAAATTCAGAAGCGAAGAACATTCGCCATTATTAGTCACCCTGATGCCGGTAAAACCACGCTGACGGAGAAACTTTTGTTATTTGGCGGCGCAATTCAAATTGCCGGCGCTGTTAAAAGTAATAAGATCAAGAAGCATGCAACGAGCGACTTCATGGAAATCGAACGTCAGCGGGGTATCTCCGTTGCCACTTCGGTAATGAGCTTTGAGTACAAAGGCATACTCATTAACCTCCTTGATACTCCAGGGCACAAAGATTTTGCAGAAGATACTTATCGCACTCTTACTGCAGTTGACAGCGTAATACTGGTGATCGATAGTGTAAATGGGGTAGAAGCGCAGACTCGCCGGTTGATGGAAGTTTGCCGCATGCGCGACACGCCCGTGATTGTGTTTATAAATAAAATGGACCGCGATGGTAAGAACCGCTTCGACCTTCTCGAGGAAATCGAAAAGGAACTCAGCATCCATCTTCATCCCCTGACCTGGCCAATAAACAGCGGTAAAGAATTTAAAGGTGTTTATAACCTTCATGAGAAAAGCCTGGTGCTTTTTACCGCAAACACGAAGGCGCTCGACGAAGATGTCGTTCAGATAAATGACCTCAACGAACCGTTGCTTGATGCAAAACTTGGAGAACGTGACGCTGCAATGTTGCGCGAAGATGTAGAATTAGTTGATGGAGTTCACGGAGAATTGGATGTGCAGGATTACTTAGCAGGAAAAGTTGCGCCGGTTTTCTTTGGGAGTGCGGTCAATAACTTCGGTGTAAAGGAAATGCTAGATACATTTATCCGAATCGCACCGATCCCCCGCAGCCGGGAAACATCAGTACGTACGGTTAATGTTGGAGAAGATAAATTCAGCGGCTTCATTTTTAAGATTCATGCCAACCTTGATCCCAAACATCGCGACCGAATTGCTTTCTTGCGTGTTTGTAGTGGACGATTTGAACGCAACAAATATTTTAATCATGTGCGGTTAGACAAGCAAGTGCGTTTTAGTAACCCATATAGTTTTCTTGCGCGGGATAAAGACGTGATCGAAGAAGCTTTCCCGGGTGATGTTGTCGGTCTCTTCGATACAGGGAATTTTAAGATCGGTGATACATTGACAGAAGGCGAGAAGTTTTATTTTACAGGAATCCCGTCTTTTTCTCCTGAGATATTTAAGGAAGTAGTGAATAAAGATCCGATGAAGACAAAACAGTTGGAAAAAGGATTATTGCAACTGACTGATGAAGGTGTGGCACAATTGTTCACGCAGTTCGGAGGTAACAAAAAAATCATTGGTTGCGTTGGTGAACTTCAGTTTGAAGTTATTCAATACCGCTTGCTACAGGAATATGGTGCATCTGTTGAGTTTCGATCACAGCCGTACTATAAGGCTTGTTGGATTACCAGTTCAAATCCGGAAAAGTTAGAAGACTTTACAAGATTCAAATCAAATAACATTGCGACCGATAAAGACGGTCATTTAGTTTACCTCGCGCAAAGTGAATGGTTCCTAAATACAGAAAGAACAAACAATCCAGATATCGAATTTCACTTTACCTCTGAAATTCATAAAGAGCAGTAAGATGATTTTTGCCACCCAACGATTTTATATTCGTGAGCTAACGGCAAATGATGCAGACGATTATTTCTCTTTGCATGGCGATGAGGAAATTATGCGTTATATCCGGGCTCCAAAATCACGTGACGTTTGCGACAAGATGTTACTGGATCATATTGCAATCAATAAAATACTTCGCCCGTTTGGTCGGTGGTTGGTTTTTGATAATATGGACGATTCATTCATCGGTTCATTTGTGGTGATACCCGTGGAAGGAACTCAGAAAATGCAACTCGGTTATTCAGTGTTAAAAAACCACTGGGGGAAAGGGGTTGCAACTGAACTTGTCGGTAGTGGTCTGCAATATATTTTCACGAATAGTCAGCTCGACTTTATTTATGCGATTGTAGAAGATCAAAATATTGCTTCTAAGAAGGTACTTGTAAATGCAGGTTTTGTTGCCAATCAAATCATGCTTGATGGCGACAAGTCTTTGGTGGAATATATTTACGAACGCGATCGCTGGACGGCATTTCAAGAGGCCTCAACTATATTGTCAGATTCTTAGTACTCCGGGTTTATTCCCGTATAGTTATGCGGAGAAATTTTCTTTAGTTCTTTCTTGACGGTTTTTGAAACATCGAGGTTGTCGATAAACCGATGCATGCTTTCTTTGGTGATGCCTTCTTTTCCTCTCGTTAATTCTTTCAATGCCTCATAAGGTTTAGGAAATTTCTCACGTCGCAATACTGTTTGTATTGCTTCCGCAACAACTGCCCAGTTATTTTCAAGATCGGCATATATCTTTTCATCATTCAACACTAACTTTCCAAGCCCGGTTTCGATTGACTTGAATGCCAAAATTGTGTGAGCAAACGGCACGCCGATATTGCGCAGAACAGTTGAATCAGTAAGATCACGCTGCAATCGACTGATTGGCAACTTTGCTGAGAGGTATTCGAACAACGCATTTGCTAACCCAAGGTTTCCTTCGGCGTTTTCAAAATCAATGGGATTCACTTTATGTGGCATAGCTGAGGAACCAATTTCGCCTTTCTTCGTTTGCTGTTTGAAATAATCCATTGAAACATATGTCCACATATCGCGGCAGAAATCGATCAGGATGGTATTAATTCGTTTCATCGCGTCGAAATGTGCACCGAGATTATCATAGTGCTCGATCTGTGTAGTGAACTGCTGACGTTGCAGGCCGAGAATTGATTCGACAAATTCGTTCCCCAGTGCAATCCAGTTTTTATTCGGAAAAGCAATTACATGCGCGTTAAAGTTTCCGGTGGCCCCACCAAATTTTGCACTGATGGGTGTTTGAGTGATATGGTCAACCTGGTTTTCGATTCTCTCTGCAAATACCATGATTTCCTTTCCGAGCGTAGTGGGGCTCGCAGCCTGCCCATGCGTTCGTGCAAGCATTGGAATGTTTTTCCAATTCGATGCAAGAATTTCGAGTTGGCGCGCCAGATTCAGCAACGCTGGCAAATACTCAAACTCCAATGCGTGTTTCCATAAGAGCGGAACAGCTGTATTATTTATATCCTGGGAAGTAAGACCAAAATGAATCCATTCTTTGATCTCGTCCGATTTTCCATCGGAAAGGCGGTCTTTCAGAAAATATTCTACTGCTTTGACATCGTGATTGGTAACCTTTTCGGTTTCTTTAATTACTTGCGCATCCTTTTCACTGAAATTCTCAAGAACGTCTTTCAATATTTTTTTACCGGAAGCTGGAATGGAGAAGAAGCGCTTTGCCGCGAGAAACTGGAAATATTCTACCTCAACAAGTACGCGATATTTGATCAATGCATATTCGGAAAAATATTCGTCGAGATGTTGAACTTTTGACCGATATCTGCCATCGAGGGGAGAAATAGCAGTGAGTGATTGCAGTTCCATAATTGTTCGATTTGTGGCGGCGATTCCTTCTTTTTTGTTAGATCAGATTTATTAATCCATATCCAGCATTGCACTCATCACAAAACTCCGCACAGTTGTTACCTTTGCGGGCAAAAATAAATCAATTGGCTAAGATAAAGGTTGGAATTGTCAACTATCTAAACACCAAACCGTTTCTGTATGGCTTGGAAAATAGTGAGGTATATGAAGAAATCGACCTTGTACCCGATTACCCCGCTAATGTTGCAGCGATGCTGCTTGAAAACAAAATCGATGTGGGCCTGGTGCCCGTTGCCATTCTTCCACGGCTGGAGGAATCTTATATAATAACTGATTATTGCATTGGCTGCGACGGTGAAGTTGCATCCGTGTGTTTATTTAGTGATGTGCCACTCGATGAAGTTGAAACGATTTTGTTCGATTATCAAAGCAGGACATCTGCGAACCTCCTGAAAATTTTATTGGAACGTTTCTGGAAGAAAGAAACAAGGTACGTTGACACTCGTGACGATTATCGTTCCAGAATTTCCGGGACAACCGCCGGGCTTGTCATTGGCGATCGTTGTCTTGCGTTCCGACCACAAGCAAAATACATCTATGATCTCGGAGACGCATGGAAACAATTTACAGGGCTACCCTTCGTTTTTGCAACCTGGATCTCAAATAAAAAATTACCCGTCGATTTTATCGCGCGTTTCAATGCCGCCAGTAAGTTGGGGATTGATAATATAGATGAAGTCGCGAAGCTTAACCGCATTGACTATTATGACAGCGATCATTACTTCAAGAAAAACATCCAGTACAAATTAGACGAATACAAAATGGAAGGAATGAAGTTGTTCCTGAACTATCTTGAGACTATAAAATAAAACTTACCAGACGCACATACAAAAAAGAAAGGCTACCCGAGGCAGCCTTTCTTTTTTTATAAAGAAGAAATTAGAATCCGAGACCGACTGCAAAACCACGAACCGTTTTCGGGAATTCCATCATTGGCGTCGCAAGGCCAGTACTTATATTAATCGAATAGATTTTATTCATCGCACCTGTCTTCAAAATAGCCCAGGCTTTTCCTGAAACTCCACCGATATCAAATCCATTTGCACTCTCAACATCAATACCGAGGTTTCCTATTTCAACAAGCGTCCCAGCATTTGGTGGATCCTGTCGATATAATTTATCCGTTTGCGAATCGATATCAAAAAGCATCGTGGTAGTTGCTCCAGCAAAATTATTGGTATAAGCTGCAGCAGAAACGGCAGGTGTTCCTGGATTTAGATTTCCATCAGTCGCAGCAATGGCCGCCGTAGTTGGAACAATTCGCAGGTTTTGACCTGTGTTGCTTACAACGCGGATACGATCAACTGTTGGATTGAAATCGAATCCGAAACTTGTACCTGCAAGAGGAGTGGTCAGTTCGGAACCAACAACTGCTGCAGCGCCTGTGGCTACATTGATGGTATAGATCCGATTGCTGCTTCCCAGAGCAAAGAGTTGACCATTCGCCGGGCGAAAATCAATTCCCAGGATCATTTCTGAAGATTGTAATCCCGTAATCGGTTTGGACACCGTCCCAGTAAAATTTTCGGGATTGAAAATATGAAGCGCATTGTCTTCATCAACTGCATATGCAACGGGATTTGTCGGGATCGCAATCGCATTGTAATTATTCGTGCTACCGAGATTGCCGAGTGCTGTTGCCTTACCCGTTGTTAGATCAACCTGGAATAAGGTCGATTTACCATCCACAGGATAAACCCCAAGGGCGATACCATTTGGAGCGATATCAAACCCGCCTTCTTCGTTGCTTATATTTAACTGCAAAGAACCTACTTCAACCAGTGTTCCATTATTTGGCGGATCCTGTTTGAAAAGCTTCTGTGTTTTTACATCGATATCATAAAGCGTAGTTGTTGCTGCACCCGCCATATTATTTGTATAAGCTACAGCACTTACCATCGCTGCGGAACCAACGACACCGTCAGTTGCAGCTACTGCACCAGTTTCAGGGTTCACGCGGAGATTCATTCCTGTACCTGTAACAACGCGAATACGATCAACTGTCGGATTGAAATCGAACGCCACAATTGTTGCTGGTAAAGCAGGTGTGAACGGACCTGTTCCAATTTCGCGGGCAACACCTGTTGCCGGATTTATGACATAGATCCTACTGCTGCTTCCAATACCATATAGTTGCCCGGTTGCAGGACGAAAATCAATTGCCTGGATAATCTCCGCACTGAGTGTACCGGAAATTTGTACAGAACTTATTGCATTCTCGGGATCTTTTGCATTGAATTTCGAGAGTTTTGCTCCACTCGTGAGTGCGTAAAACACGAGGTCTGGTTTTTCAACTGGTACTTCGGTAGGAGGATCTACCGGAGGTATTTCAGTTTTCTCACAGCTGATGATGAGAACGGATAATAAGAGACCGGAAAGGAGATTTAGCGCGACGCGAGCTTTCATATAAGTTGTTTTAGTGCTGGAAATGGTTATAACGGGAGGAGGTACGAGAGGAAAGAGAGGTTGGATTGCCGGCACAAGGATTTCTCACGGCGGTCGTCGACACGGCGTGTAAGCGCGAAACTTAATAGTTGTGGAAAAAGAGAACAAAACCCGGCGAGATACCAACTAAAGCGCCTTGCGTACAGCGGGCGCCACTTTTGTGCCGAACAATTCAATCGACCGCATCATTTGATTATGAGGTAGAGTTCCAACGCTCATTTGTGCAAGAAAGCGGGTATTGCCGAAAAGTTCATATTCATAGAGGATCTTGTCTATTACCTGTTGTGGACTTCCAACCATCAGTGATCCCTGTGGTGATCGCGATGCCTCATATTGTTGCCGCGACGATGGGGGCCATCCGCGTTCGCGACCAAGACGCGTCATAATTTCTGCATAAGACGGGTAGAATTCATCAGCTGCTTGTTGTGAATTATCGGCTATGTATACATGTGAGTTAATGCCCACTTGTAGTTGATGGGCTGGATGTCCTGCTTTCACTGCAGTATCTCTATATAATTTTATTAATGGTGCAAATTGCTGAGGCATTCCGCCAATGATCGCAAGTGCAACCGGCAAATTGAGTGTGGCTGCGCGAATAACAGAAGATGGTGTTCCTCCAACTGCAACCCATATCGGAATTTTGTTTGACGCTCTCGGATAAACGCCGAGATTATCAATTGCCGATCGGTGTTTTCCTTTCCAGGCTACAATCTCATTCTCGTTTATGCGCATCAATAACTCCAGCTTTTCGCTGAACAACGTATCATAATTTCCAAGGTCGTATCCGAAAAGTGGAAATGATTCAATGAAGGAACCGCGACCGGCCATAATTTCAGCTCGACCACCAGAAAGTAAATCGACCGTTGCAAAATCCTGGTACACGCGAACAGGATCATCGGAACTCAGAACAGTAACTGCACTCGATAGTTTTATTTTTTTTGTTTTGACTGCAGCAGCCGCAAGTAAAACCGCAGGGGAAGAGATGAGATACTCCTTGCGATGGTGCTCGCCGATTGCAAAAACATCCAGTCCAACCTGCTCCGCAAGTTCAATTTCTTCGAGCAAATCTTTCATTCGCTCTTCGGCACTAACAACCTTCCCTGTAATCGGGTCGGGAGTAAGTTCAACGAAGGTGTAGAGGCCGAGGTCCATGAGAATACAGAATGTAGAATATAGAATGTAGAATATCGAATATAGAATGTAGGATAACGTTAGCTTGTATTCATGCTATATTCTACATTCTATATTCTATATTCTAAAAAAGCCTCTGCTTACGGAAAAATTCCCAGCTCCGCATAGCTCAATCCCACTTTGTTTATAGCAACAACATAAGCAGCAGTACGCATGTCTGGAATTTCAGGATTCATTTTCCATGCGTCCATGATTTCGCGCGTGGCGGCGATCATTGTTTCTTCGAGACCACTGCGCACCAGGTCGACCTCTTCAGGTCCATGAACTATTTCGTCGCGTTCTTTTTGTGTAACTTTTTTGCCACTGAATTCTTCCAATTGATCCAGCATCTGGCGATTCTGGTTTTCAGTGAATCTTTTTTCCATCCGGCCATATCGAACGTGGCTAAGATTCTTCAACCATTCGAAATAACTAACGGTAACACCACCAGCATTCAGGTACATGTCTGGCACCACAAGAATTCCCCTGCGTGTAAATATCTCGTCGGCTTCCGGCGTCAATGGACCATTTGCAGCTTCGCCGATAATCTTTGCTTTAACGCGTGGTGCGTTTTGACCATTGATGACATTTTCAAGAGCTGCAGGAATAAGAATATCACATTCAAGTTCGAGTGCATCGCTGCTTAGCGCAAGGTTGGTTGCTCCAGGAAAATTAAGTATCGACCCGGTTTGTTTGCGGTGATTGAAAACTGCATCGATATCAAGCCCATTCGGGTTAGTGATCGCTCCTTCAAATTCAGCCAGACCGATAACTTTAGCGCCAGCATCCTGGAAAAATTTAGCTGAATGATAGCCGACGTTTCCGAGACCCTGTACAACGATTGTTTTTCCTTCAACCCCGGTGGTCATGCCGCGTTGATGCATTACATCGGTCATATTACAAACTTCGCGAAGGCCATAAAAAACTCCAAGACCTGTAGCTTCGCGGCGACCGCGAACACCGCCTTGTGTTACGGGCTTACCAGTTACGCAACCGAGTGCATCGATATCTCCCGGACGCATGCTAATATACGTATCAACGATCCAGGCCATCTCACGTTCCCCGGTACCATAGTCAGGTGCGGGAACATCGATACCCGGGCCGATAAAATTCTTTTTGATTAATTCAGAAGTATAACGCCTGGTGATCTTCTCCAGGTCGTATGGAGTGTATTTTTTTGGATCGATAGTGATACCGCCTTTCGCTCCGGCAAATGGAACGTTTACGATCGCGCATTTATAAGTCATCAAGGCGGCAAGTGCCATTACTTCATCGAGATTAACGCTCATGGCAAACCGAATTCCACCTTTGCATGGAAGTTTGTGGTGCGAGTGCTGAACGCGGTAAGCTTTGATTACTTCGATATTCTCACCAATCTTAACAGGGAAATGCATCCGGTAAACGGCATTGCATTGTTTGATCTGTTCAAGAATACCTGGATCCCATTTGGTGAAACGAGCGGCTTTATCAAAACTTTTCTCTACCGCGCCAAAAAAACTGTACTCTGACATGACTAAAAATTTTATTTTTCTAATAATAACAAGCCAATCGTAATAAGGACAAGAGCAATTAACGTGAATTTTTTTCCAGCCGCGAAATTTTGCGGTCAATGCTGATTACATAGATAAAAAGTCCGGCAAGAATTGTAAGGCAAACAGCCATCACCACCCAGATTTTTCCATCCGCCCGTAAGCCAAGAGCGGGATCAGTTTTAGGAATGACCTGATCATTTTGCGAGAATGCAACGAATGTGATGAACAGCGATAACAGTGTGAAGAGTATTCGTTTCATGAATTAAACAGTTGAATATTTTTTTTCTTCGAGTGCTTTCAATCGAAAACGTAATGTCGTAATCCAAACGGCCAACAAAATCCAGCCGATAACTGCTGGCCAAAAGATTGCTCGCATTGCCGGGTCAAGGCTGCTTCCGCCGAGGCCGGGATTTCCGCCACCTGATGCCCCCTCTTTTCCTCCCGGATGAAGTGATTCCACCATTCGGGGGAGGATCATAATCATCGGTATATAAATGAAGTAGGCGAAAATATTATACACTGCGGCAATGCGGCCCTTCTTATCAATATCAGTTAAGGAATTTCTCAATACAAAATAAGCAAGGTATACAAGCAAGGCAATCGCCGCACCAATTTGTTTTGGATCATTGTTCCAGGGTGCCCCCCAGGTGTAGTTTGCCCATATAGCACCAGTAAGTAGTCCCAACGATCCGAGGACGGTCCCCGTTGCCGCAAAATCTGCAGCATACCAATCGTATTTAGCGAGTGGATTCCGTAAAAACTTTATTGAGTAAACGAGTGATACGGTAATCACGGCAAGCTGCGAAAACCACATCGGCACGTGAAAAAAGAAATTGCGCATGCTTTCGTACATGTTACTTTGTTCGTACGCAACGCCGGGAGGGAGTTTAACCAACAAGCCGGCAATGAAAGTGTAAACGAGTAAAATAACGCTTAATATTTTCCACCAGTTTCGGCGCATATTTTCCTGCAGGATTTTATTGATTCAACTTAATGATAAGAGGTGCGGCAAAATTAGGGGAAAGGGACAGAATAGAATAAAAATCGATCAGCATCAACTTTTACGCCATCCGAATGAACAGGAATCAATAAATGCAGTAGAGTTTTAAGTAATTGATAAGCCTTTATCAATTGCAATGAATAATAACTAAGTAATTATGATTCTCCCTAAGCCGGGCTTTAATCTTTCCATAAGAAAGGAAACAAAATAACTGCAAGTGCGATAACGAGAATGTCTAACCCAGCAAGCACCGCGCACATTTCAGCAAGACCGGACTGGATTACATCTGAAAATGCAATCGTTGAAATCTTCATCAATAACAGAACCTGCGGTATGATCAAAGGAAAGCCCAATATTGCCATGAGTGCTGCATTTTGCTGGGCACGGGCAGCAATTGCAGCAAGAAAACTAAATACAAGGCTTAGACTGATACCACCAAGACAAGCAATTCCGGTAAACAATAATGGATTTACCAGAACATCTCCCAATAGCAATTGAAACAACAACAAGCTCGTGATGCTCATTATAATCATCAGGCCAGCATTAAATAACAATTTCGATAGGATGAAATCTTTTGCCCCTGCGATCGAATAAAAATAGAGCATGCGTCCGCGGCTATCTTGCAGAAAACTTTTTGCAACAGCATTGACACAAATAAAAAGCTGAATCATCCAAAATAATCCATTCCAGACTTTGGTTTCAGGCTGCCCCATTGCCAGGTATAAAACGAAGATCGTAGAGGCGACATAAAGTACGATACCATAAAAGGTATACTGCTGGCGTACTTCCAACAACAGATCTTTTTTAATCAGCGCAATGATCTGGTTTCCTTTTCTCAATGAATTAATCTTTACGTTGATAACAGATCCTGCAACGCGGTTCGTAAATATCTTTTTCTCCGAGTACTACTTGTGTTTGTTGTGCCGATTTGCGATAAGAATAGTTTGCAATGTTGCCGCATCTGACGCAGATTGCATGGAGTTTGGTAATAAAATCTGCTTTTGCGAGAAGGTTTGGCATTTGCCCAAATGGTTTTCGCAGGTAATCCATATCGAGTCCTGCGATAATAACACGGGTGCCTCTTGTTGCAAGCTGCTCGCAAACCTCGGGTAATTGATCGTCGAAAAATTGCGCTTCATCAATTCCTACAACATCAACTTCATTTGCTAAGAGTAAGATGGTTTGCGAATTATCAATGGGAGTCGAAAGAATCGCATTTTCATCATGTGATACGATGTTGATCTCATCAAACCTTGTATCGATCTTTGGTTTGAAAATTTCGACCTTGAGATTCGCAATTTTTGCACGCTTAAGCCGACGGATAAGTTCTTCCGTTTTTCCACTAAACATGGAGCCACAAACGACTTCAATCCAGCCTCTTCTTTCCCCGGATATATTAGGTTCAATAAACATGATAAGAAAAACGGAATGAAAATTGTTTAATTTTAGGACAATGAAAAAATGCTCATTAAACCCAGGCACTACAAATGGATCGTTTAGCTGAACTTATCAGCAAATTAAATGAACAATTTGCACAAAATGCCGGTCCTGCGCAATTATTGGGTACCACACACTTGATTGAAGCAGAACTGAGTAAGCTGTCATCCGCCACCAGCAAGGTTTTGGGTACGACGAAGGTTTCGGTTGTGATGCCATCATCGTCGCGTATTCCTGAGCGAAATATCTACCAGCCAGAGCCTGTTATTGAACAACAGCAACCAGTGTTTCCCGAAAAAAATGGAAGTCATTCGATACCAAAAAAAGAACCCAATGAAGGGTGGTTGTTTGATCCAATGACTGAAATTCCAACCCTTGCTCATCAAAAAAGCAATAAGGAATTGAATGAAACGATGGGCTCAAACGAATCTTCGCTTAATGATATGTTAAAAGCTGAGATCGTTGAAGTCGGTCATTTATTGAATGATTCACCTGTTCGTGATCTTAAAAAAGCAATTGGAATTAATGATCGTTTCGTTTTTATTAGCGAGTTGTTTCGTGGTGATGAAACAATGTATGAACGAAGCATAAAAACGATCAACGGTTTTCGAATTTTTCCTGAAGCTGAATATTGGATCGAGCGGGAATTGAAAGTGAAACTTGGATGGGATGATTCAAAACCAAGTACAAGGCATTTTTATCAGGTTGTCAAAAGACGATTTACCTGAATATACTCCAGCACTTTTGCCGTCGCCCCCGTTTTCTGACGAACATATTCCCCTGCCGCTTTTCCTGCTTTCGCGAGCCACTCAGCATCGGCGAGCATATCATTTAAGACCTCTTCTATTTCAACCGCACTTTCAATCGTAAATGCTGCACCCAGTTCAACAAGATCTACAGCCTCTATATAGTTTTCAAATTCTGGTCCGAAAACAACTGGCTTACTGAAAACCGCTGCTTCTAACACATTATGAATTCCATCTTTTCCAAAACCCCCGCCAACATAAGTGATCGTTCCGTATTTATATAGTCGTGAGAGCATACCAATATTATCAATCAGCAACACATTGGGTTTTTTAGCACGCGAACTTTGCAGGTGCGAGTAGCGAATACAATTCGTAAACAATTCTTCTGCTTCTTTCAATCGCCCTTCACTAATATCATGTGGAGCAACGATGAAGCGAATATTCGGATGTGTGTTTGCGTAATGATCGATCTCTTCTTCGTCTTCAGCCCATGTGCTCCCGGCTACCACTACTGGATAATCTCCGCAGAAATCGCTGATAAAAGGAATGGATTCAAAGCGCGCAGCAATTTCACTTACGCGATCAAAGCGCGTATCGCCTGCAACGGACACGTTGATAACACCGATCGTTGAAAGCAACTGGACGGACTGATTTGTTTGAACGAACAGATGTCGAAAGCATTCGAGCATATAGCGGTGAAGTCGGCCATACCATCGAAAAAAGGGCTGGTCTTTTCGAAACGCACCTGAGATTAACAGCACAGGAATATTCCGGTGTTTCATTTCTGCCATGTAGTAATACCAATAGTCGTATTTCACCCAAAGCACCAATGTGGGATTTACGATATCGAGAAACCTCTTTGAGTTGCGTTTTGAATCCGCAGGTAAGTAAAAAACAAAATCAGCGTGCTCGTAGTTTTTGCGGATCTCATAACCGGAAGGAGAGAAGAAAGTAAGAAGGATCCGGTATGAAGGATATTGTTTTCGGATTAACTCAAGTACCGGCCTGCCCTGCTCGAATTCTCCCAATGATGAGCAATGCAACCAAACGATTGGACTCGGTTTCTCCGTGAGTGCTTTTTGGAGTCGCTCGAAAATTTCAACCCGGCCCTGTTGCCATAGCCTTGCTTTTGTATTCCATCGGCCAGCAATGCGGATGGCCGTATGATAAAGGGAGAGGAAGACAGTATAAAGAAATATATGCACGCGGGTTAATTAAAATAAACAAATGGATTATCAATCTATTAAGAACATGGGAAATACCACATACCGGCATTGCAAAAACCACATTTTCGGTTTAGCTTTGTGCCCGTTTAAGACTAAAAGAAAGGCATGCATCCAATACAAATGGTTGATTTAAAGAAGCAATATGCAAAAATAAAAGGAGAAGTGGATAGCTCCCTGCACGACGTGCTCGATAGTGCAGCTTTTATTAATGGAAAGCCGGTTTCGGATTTTGCGGATAATTTGTCTAAGTATCTGGGAATCAAACATGTGATTCCCTGCGCGAACGGTACGGACGCTCTTCAGATTGCCATGATGGCGCTCGGATTACAGCCGGGCGATGAAGTGATTACCCCGTCATTCACATACGTCGCGACCACTGAGGTGATCGCTTTGCTGCGATTACAACCTGTTTTTGTAGAGGTGGACCCAAAAACGTTTTGCATCGAAGCATCAGCTATAGAAAAGGCGATAACGCCGAAAACCAGGGCAATTGTCCCTGTGCATTTATATGGCCAAAGCGCTGATATGGAGGCCATCCAGGCAATTGCAAAAAAACACAATCTTTTTGTTATCGAGGATAATGCACAGGCAATTGGTTCAGATTTTCGCTTCAGTGATGGGTCTTTAAAAAAGACCGGCACGATTGGTGATATCGGAACCACTTCGTTTTTCCCATCAAAGAATCTGGGCTGTTATGGGGATGGGGGCGCAATATTCACAGATGACGATTCGTTAGCTAACCGGTTAAGAATGATAGCGAACCACGGACAAAGCAAACGCTATTATCATGATTTGGTGGGCTGTAATAGCCGGTTGGACACACTCCAGGCGGCAGTGCTAAACGTTAAGTTGAAAAGTCTCGATGCATATATAGACGCACGGAGAAAGGCCGCCGATTTTTATGATAGTGCTTTTGCTAATCATTCTAAGATCAGTACCCCCTTCCGAGCTTCTTACAGCAAACACGTTTTTCATCAGTATACATTGATACTTGAAGGAATTGACAGAGATGGATTGAATAAATTTCTGGCAGATAATGATATCCCTTCAATGATCTATTACCCCGTTCCAGCACACCGTCAGCAAATGTTTGCGGAGTTTGGCGGAAGTAAGTTTGAATTGAAAAAGACCGATTGGCTAACGGAGCGAGTGATTTCGTTGCCAATGCATACCGAACTGGACCAGGATCAACTTAGCTATATCAGCAGCAAAGTGCTGGAATTTGCTAACAAGTAAATGATTTATTAAACCCGTATAAAAGGCCTAAACCCTAATTAAAACTATACACGATGAAAATTGCTGTTGTAGGAACAGGATATGTTGGATTAGTTACCGGAACCTGCTTTGCAGAAACCGGAAATAATGTTACCTGTATCGACATTGACAAAGCGAAAATTGACAAGTTAAACGGCGGCCAGGTGACCATCTACGAACCAGGCCTCGAGAAAATTTTCTTACGTAATCAACGCGAAGAACGTCTTCATTTCACAACCAATCTCGCAGAAGGTATTAAAGATGCAAAAATCATCTTTCTGGCGCTTCCGACTCCCCCGGGAGAAGATGGCTCTGCCGACCTTAAATACATTCTTGGTGTTGCCGACGATCTCGGTAAAATTCTGGACGATTACAAAGTAATAGTTGACAAAAGCACCGTACCAGTAGGAACAGCAGAGAAAGTTCACGCCGCTATCGCCAAAAATTTCAAAGGTGAATTCGATGTCGTTTCGAACCCGGAGTTCCTTCGCGAAGGTGTAGCAGTAGATGATTTTCTGAAACCTGATCGCGTTGTGATCGGTGCAGTCTCAGAAAAAGCAAAGAAAGTAATGGGCGAATTATATGCGCCTTTTGTAAGATCGGGTAACCCGATTCTTTATATGGATGTTCGCTCAGCAGAGTTAACTAAATATGCAGCGAATTCATTCCTTGCAACGAAGATCACTTTCATGAATGAAATAGCACAACTGTGCGAACTTCTCGGTGCCGATGTTGACATGGTTCGCCGCGGAGTTGGAAGTGATGATCGCATTGGAAAACGCTTTCTGTTTCCAGGTATAGGATACGGCGGAAGCTGTTTTCCGAAAGATGTTCAGGCGCTCGCCAAATCATCTTCCGATGCGTCTTATGAGTTTCGAATTCTGAATGCCGTAATGGATGTGAACGAACGAATGAAACTGCACCTGATGCCGAAAATCCGCAAATATTTCGGCAACAATCTTAAAGGGAAGAAGTTTGCACTTTGGGGACTTGCATTCAAACCAAATACAGATGATATTCGCGAAGCTCCTGCTTTATATATGATCGATGCGCTCACCGCTGAAGGTGCAACTATTTGTGCCTATGATCCTGAGGCAATGCCAAACGTGAAGCGATTGATTGGTGACAAGATCGAGTTCGGCGAAACACAATACGAATGTCTTAATAAAGCCGACGGATTAATTATCGCGACAGAATGGAACGAGTTCCGCACCCCAGACTTTTTGAAGATCGTGAAGTTGATGAAGAATAAAGTGATATTCGACGGTCGTAACTTGTTCGATACAGACTCTATCAAAGAGCTTGGATTTTTTTACGAATCAGTTGGTCGGGCAACCGCTATCCCAACAAATGGCACCTACCACAAATAATTAAGCATGGCAAAAGAAAGAGTTTTAATAACGGGCGCAGCGGGTTTTTTAGGATCGCATTTGTGCGACCGGTTTATCAAGGAAGGCTTTCATGTCATTGGAATGGACAACCTGATTACCGGCGATCTTCGCAACATCGAGCATCTCTTCAAACTGGAACAATTTGAATTCTATCATCATGACGTTTCTAAATTCATTCATGTTCCGGGTGAGCTACGTTATATTTTGCATTTTGCATCACCTGCCAGCCCGATCGATTATCTCAAAATTCCGATTCAGACTTTAAAAGTTGGATCATTAGGAACGCATAACTGTCTTGGGCTTGCAAAAGCAAAAAATGCCCGCATTCTTGTCGCTTCGACTTCTGAAATCTATGGCGACCCCGTTGTGCATCCGCAAAACGAAGAATATTGGGGAAATGTAAATCCCATCGGACCACGAGGCGTGTACGATGAAGCTAAACGTTTCCAGGAAGCAGTGACGATGGCTTACCATACTTTCCATGGCTTAGAAACAAGAATCATCCGGATTTTTAATACGTATGGTCCCCGCATGAGACTCAATGACGGCCGTGCATTGCCAGCATTTATCGGCCAGGCATTACGTGGTGAAGATCTGACAGTCTTTGGTGACGGTAGCCAAACACGTTCATTTTGTTATGTCGATGATCTTGTTGAAGGGATTTATCGGTTGCTCATGAGCGATACACCAATGCCTGTTAACGTCGGTAACCCTGATGAGATTTCATTAAAAGATTTTGCCGAAGAAATCATCGCATTAACTGGAACAAAACAAAAGATTATTTATAAGCCATTGCCTGTTGACGATCCGAAACAACGCAGACCGGACATCACACGTGCGCGTGACTTGCTAGGCTGGGAACCGAAAGTTAATCGCAAGGAAGGATTGAAAATCACCTACGATTACTTCAAATCGTTGCCGCCAGAAGAGTGGCAAAAGCAGCCAAAGGAATTTGTTAGTAACAAATAAACAACAACTAAGACGGCTGATCTTTACCCTACTATTCTAATTCAGCACTTTCATTCTTATTGATGAAAAAAATGTTTCAGGACCTTGTAGAAAGAAAAAAGAAATTAGCCGTTATCGGCCTCGGGTACGTAGGGTTACCCATCGCACTTGAGTTTGCAAAAAAAATCAGTGTTATTGGTTTTGATATCAATTCAAAACGCGTGGACCAGATGCGGAACCGAATCGATCCAAGCAATGAACTGCAATCTGCTGATTTTGAAAATGCTGATATTGAATTCACCGACTCTCTCGAAAAACTTAAGGAAGCCAACTTTTTTATTGTCGCTGTACCGACACCGGTAGACGGTCATAATGTTCCGGATCTCCGGCCCGTTACAAGTGCGTCCCGCGCGATAGGACAGGTTATCAAAAAAGGCGATTATGTCGTTTTTGAGTCAACCGTTTATCCAGGATGTACAGAAGAGGATTGTTTGCCCGTTATCGAATCGGTTAGTGGGTTAAAATCGGGCAACGATTTCAAGATTGGCTATTCGCCCGAACGGATAAACCCGGGCGATAAAGTTCATACACTTTCAAACATCGTTAAAGTGGTTTCCGGTTGCGATGAAGAATCGCTGGATCAGATTGCAAAAACATATGAACTCGTTGTGCATGCCGGCGTTCATCGCGCATCCTCCATAAAAGTTGCAGAGGCATCGAAAATCATTGAGAACACACAACGTGATCTCAATATCGCGTTGATGAACGAGCTTTCTATAATTTTTGATAAAATGGGCATCAACACGTTTGATGTGCTCGAAGCTGCAGGTACCAAATGGAATTTCCTGAAATTTCAGCCAGGGCTGGTCGGTGGGCACTGCATCGGAGTCGACCCTTATTATTTAACCTATAAGGCAGCATCGCTCGGTTATGATTCCAAAGTGATTTCATCGAGTCGTTATATCAATGATGATATGGCGAAATATGTTGCGCGAAAAGTTATAACGCACGTTCTTAGAAATTCAAACGAGCCGAAAGTGCTGGTGAAAGGTGTCACTTTTAAAGAGAACGTTAGCGACATTCGCAACTCGAAGATTCTTGGAACGGTTGAAGAACTCCGTGCTTTTAATATCAAGGTTGATCTCGAAGATCCATTTGCAAAGTCAGATGAGGTGTTTGAAGAATACGGATTGAAATTGACAGCACAACCAGGTAATGATTATGATGCGGTCATCATTACGATCCCACATCAGCCATACCTTGCCCTCTCAGACAACGATTTTCAGGCAATGACAAAGCCGGATGCTTTGATCTACGATCTGAAAGGAATTTATCGTAACAAAATCACGAACAGAAAATACTCAAGTCTATAATGAGCAACTTCACAAAAACGATTATGGTCACAGGTGGTGCCGGGTTTATCGGCTCTCATGTGGTGCGATTATTTGTTACTAAATATCCCGCGTATCGAATCGTCAATACAGATGCTTTAACGTATGCAGGGAATCTCGAAAATTTAAAAGATGCTGAGACTGCAGCGAACTATATCTTCGAAAAAGCGGATATCACAGATGAAACGCGAATCGAGGAATTGTTTGAGCGATATGATTTCGATGCTGTAATTCATCTTGCAGCCGAAAGCCATGTCGATCGTTCAATCATGGACCCACTAGCGTTTGTGAAGACAAATGTGCTGGGAACTGCGATTCTTCTAAATTCATGCAGAAAGCATTGGAAGGACAAACTCGAAGGCAAAATGTTCTACCATGTATCAACCGATGAAGTGTACGGCTCGCTGGGAACAGAAGGATTTTTTACAGAAGAAACACCTTATGATCCGCATTCGCCGTATTCTGCATCAAAGGCTGCATCGGATCATTTTGTAATGGCCTACCACGATACCTACGGCCTTCCCGTGATTTTAAGTAATTGTTCCAACAATTATGGCTCTCATCATTTTCCTGAAAAGCTCATTCCATTAATGATTAATAATATCAAGAACAATAAGCCTCTTCCAGTTTATGGTAAGGGTGAAAATGTTCGTGATTGGTTATATGTTGAAGATCATGCACGGGCAATCGACACGATTTTCCATAATGGGAAGACTGGCGACAGCTATAATATTGGCGGCTTCAACGAATGGAAAAACATCGATATCGT
>JACMLR010000190.1 GCA_014379515.1 Chitinophagaceae bacterium | reverse complement strand
ATTACTTACCGATTTAAAGGGTCGCAAAGATAAGCCCCTTTAACTTTAGCTGCCAAACATTAGGCGATCTATTTTTGAAAGGCATCTTCACAAACCACTGATTTACAATAAAAATTTTGACTCGATTTGAAAGAGTACCTCAGAGCGGACCACTTTCCTGGCCACCCACGATCTTATAAAAATCAAATTCACGCGTCCATTAGCATCAAATCATAATCACGGGGTATTGAACTGCATCCATTCTTTGCGCTTTAACTATTGTATTCAAATGCCAACCCGCGAATAGCATTTCTGTCCTCATCATAGATTTCGCCCGGAATGAGCTATGATTTATAGGCAGTTCCGAACCGAATTAAGTTGGATGAAGTAAATTGCCAACCTCACAAACAATTATAAATGTCGATTCATCAACTTGGCAGGTCAACTTTTGGAGATGTAATCAATAGCGGCAACCTAATGACCATTGAAGAAGCAAACGAGCTTCTTAATGATTGGGTGCCGAATGAGCGCCTTCGCCTTCATATGAAACAGGTGGGAGCATTGATGCGGACGTGGGCAATTGAAAAAGAGAACGCCGATGATCACACTGCATTAAAATGGGAGCTCGCCGGATTATTGCATGATGCCGATTGGGAAAAATATCCAAATGATCATTGCCGCGTGATAATTGAAGAGTTGGAGCGAAGACAGATTGATCCAGAGGTTATACATTGCATCGCATCGCATGGACCACGCTACTTCGGAGTAGAGCCGCTAAATAATATGGATAAGATGATTTACGCGTTTGATGAATTGTCTGGCTTTATCCATGCCGCAGCACTCATCCGACCAACGAGGTATGAAGGAATGGATGCAAAAAGCATTATGAAGAAATTAAAAACGCCGTCATTTGCGGCACAAGTAAACAGGGATGATATAACCGATGCGCTAAGCCGGATCGATACTCCTCTTGAAGAGTTAATTACATTTGTTATTAAACATCAGCAATCCGTTCAGTAGCGGTAAAGATTTTTGCGATAAACTTGCATCAAGAATGAAAAGATTATTAGTATTTGTTATCGTGGGAATGGTTGCTACAGTGCTGGCTGCTTATTTTGTTCTTCCTGAATCAAAAAATGTCACGGCATTCGTTTCCACAAACACATCCATCAACCGCGTGCTCCCATTATTAACTCAAACAGATGGTTGGCAAAAATGGTGGCCACAGGACGCTCGATCGAATGACACTTCTTTCATTTACAATGGCAATCGTTATTATCTTCAACAAGTCTCTGGTAATATTGTACAAACGGATGTTCTCCAAAATGAAAAAACGTGCGCGGGAAGTATCCTGCTCGCACCAAGTGCTGTAGATACAACCATGATTGAATGGCGTGTTCAAACTGTGTATGGAACGAATCCCATTACCAAACTGAAAAGTTATTTTTCAAAAGACGAGCTCCAACACGATCTGCAGACTCTACTCGATAAGTTTCGATCGTACGCCGGCAAGCAAGAAAACATTTACGGCATGACAATTCAACGAGCTAAAGTGGTCGACACTTTACTTGTTGCAATGCGTTCGACATTGAATCATTACCCGACAACAGGTGATGTCTATTCACTTGTGGAAAAACTTCGTACATACATCAAATCACAAAATGCAAAAGAAACAAATCCGCCGATGTTGAATATGCAGCATTACGATACCAGCACTTATGAAATCATGGTAGGTATTCCCATCGATCGGGAATTACCTGCTAATGGACCTATTCAACAAAAGAGGCTGGTGTCGGGAAATATTATGTGGGGAGAAGTGAGAGGCGGTTCAAAATCCGTTGACAACGCGCTTCAGCAGCTCGAAAATTATAAGTTTGATTATCGGCTTGGTTCTCCCGCAATTCCCTTTGCTTCATTGATAACGGATAGAAGCAAGGAGCCGGATACAACCAAATGGATTACCCGTGTTTACTATCCAATCTATTAGTTTATTTAAAGCGTATAACGTGCAAACTATCATTATTGCGCGCAACGATAAACAGCTGCTGTCCGTTTGATTGAAGAGTAGACAAATGTTTTACCTGACCTTTGATCGCCAGGCCATTAATAAGTTGGTATTCGAATCTACCACTCCCCCGATTTATTAATACGCTACCATAGTCGGCATCATAACGCCCCATCTGAATATTATTTTCATAAAAATTCCCTGCAATTAAAATATCAGGAAGGCTATCATTATTCGCATTTATTGCGACGGCGTCCTTGATTGATGTCAGTTGCGCCTCCCACGGCATTGCCTGGAGTCGAAAATTGAAATTTCCATCATTGATCAATATCGCGTTTGAAAAATAGTCTGCGGAGAGTATTGCAGCTTTCTCCATGCGATCACCTAATAATTGTTTCAATGATGCTTTCGCGAAGTCTTCTGCGTAAAGGAATTGCTTTTTAAGCCCGGGTAATTGCTTTTGCAATTCTTCTTTATTGGCAAACGATATTTCTTTGCCATTAAGAAAATAGGTAAGCACCTGATCGTTGCGCCCGTTTCCATCGAAATCATGATAATACATTCTCACTGGTTCCTTCTTACTTGCCTTTAATCGTGTATTCAGACCCAGGTTTCCCGCTACGAGATCCAGATCACCGTCATTATCGATATCAATTGGGCGTATTACGTTCCACCACCCTTTTTTGTCGGTAATTGATTTTTTGACAAACGCATCTTTCTCTTTTATGAAGGCGACGATACCACCCCACTCTAATGCGATGAGCAAATCCTCATCTCCGTCATTGTCAAGATCAGCCCAATTTGCATCGGTGACGAAACCAATGCTGCCGAGCTCTTTACTAAAGGCATCTGTGGCATTTGTGAAATGACCGTTTCCATCATTCGCGAGCAGATAAGAAGTTGGGATCGCACCATACTCAAATGGCACGGCTCGACCACCGATAAACAGATCTTCAAGCCCGTCACCGGTGAAGTCACTGGCAACAATACACGAAGCAGTTAAAAAAAGTTTGTCGAATGAGCCCAATCGTTTCGTAAGATTTCCACGCCCGTCGTTTAAAAATACCCGGGGTGTTAAATGTTCATCCTCGGCATAATATTCATTGCCACCGCTTGCAATAACGAGGTCTTTGACTTTATCCCGATTAACATCAATCCATACAGCGCCTATCTCTTCAAACATGCTATCAATTTCCAATGCAGGCTGAACACTTTTGCTGAACTTGCCGCCATTTTCTTGGAGAAAAAGCGCTGGCTTATTGCCTTTAGAAGAGCCAATAAATACATCGTCCAGCCCGTCACCATTTATATCGGCTGTGGCAATACCGGGTCCTTCGCGAGAGACCATGTGAGGAATGAGTGGTTCTCGGTCAAACTCGTTAAACGGATTTTCAAGATGTTTGTAAAGCAACGCTGTTGCAGCTGTTACATCGATCATCGCGCGACTTTGTTGCCTGGTGCGGTTAGTCAACAAAGTGAAATCAAACGGAAGCAATCCACTCTTATAAACTACGCTGAATGAAGATTGCATTGACTGAATTGGTAGTGACTGAAAGCTTCGATCCGGCCAAATAACCAGGATTGAGTCAATTTTCAATTTCCCGATGCCAATATGCAAGGGAATTTCCATTGATGATTGAAAACCATGAACAGGGGACTTCTCGTAAGAAATTATGTTGGAATCGGCAAACACGATCACGCGGGCGCCGATGGCATTTATGTTTCCAGGGGGGCCGTTTAATTTGAGTTGAACAGACTGATGAGTGCTGTCATTTCTATCACTGCGGTTTTCATAGATCAATGCGGCATCATCTATGTTGTTAACGACAATGTCCAGATCGCCATCATTGTCAAGATCAGCAAAGGCTGCACCGTTAGAAAACGTTGGGCGGTCGCCCAGGATGCGGGCACCAATATCATCAAAACTTACATTGCCAGCATTCTGATAAAACTTATTGGGCAACTTAATTTCCGGAAACTTATTGATTAAAACCATATCCTGATCCTTGAGTGAATTACTTCGGATCCGGTTTTGCAATTCATCGTTTGAAACATAATTTACATAGTCGATATCATTCAACCGTTTTGGAATGCCGTTAGAAATGAACAGATCTTTGTTGCCATCATTGTCGAAGTCGACCCATAGCGGAGCCCAACTCCAGTCTGTAGCAAAAACACCCGCATATAACCCAACCTCACTAAATAGACCATTTCCGCGATTCAACTGCAAATTGTTGCGGGTATATTGATAGTTGTAACCATGCCGAATCTTGAAATTAAAAATATCGTAGGCATCCTCACCCAACGATCGTTTAAGTATGTAAGGATCCGAAGGCAGCATGTCCATTGAAATAATTTCTGGCCATGCGTCATTATTGATATCAGCAACATCAACACCCATTGAAAACTGGCTGGTGTGCATGATTCGATCCGTCAGTTCTTCTTTAAAAGTTCCGTTTTTCTGATTAATGTATAAATAATCGTTCTCATGAAAATCGTTTCCGACATAAATGTCAGGATATCCATCGAGGTTGATATCTGAAACAGCAATTCCAAGTCCGTAGCCGATGATTGAACTATTAATGGCAACGGGTCGGGTGATATCAATAAATCTTGAATTATCATTTCGGTAAAAGCGATCGCCAGCCAGGGAGTCGTAAGTATTTAAATAAGATTTTCGTTCGTTGAAAGTTCCATTGAATCGAAGCGAATGATTCAACAAATACATATCGAGATCACCATCCAAATCAAAGTCAAGGAATGCGGCCTGTGTACTAAACCCAGAAAAATCCAACCCAAGAGAAGCGGCCATTTCTTTGAAAACAGGAATTCCATCCCTGTTGTTACCCTGGTTAATTAGAAATTGATTTTTGCTCTGAAGGCTCTCATAATTACCTACACGACACACATAAATATCGAGCCGGCCATCGCTATTGATATCCACCACTGACACACCCGTGCTCCAGCCACGATCAACCGGGATTCCCGCGAGGGTGGTTACATCACGGAACTGAAGTTTACCGATATTGAGGTAGAGTTTGTTTTGTGCCTGGTTGGCCGCAAAAAACAAATCAATTTGCCCGTCGTTATTAAAGTCGCCCGCGCCAACGCCGGCACCATTGTAGAAATACATGTATTTAAACATGTTGAATTCTGGGGTTGGTGTCAGTTTATTTGTAAAGTCGAGCCCCGTACTTTTGGAATCAAGGACGTGGAATAAAGGAGCTGGCTTTTTATCGTTGCACGATGTCAATGCCGCAACAGACCAGGCAAATATCAGTATGCTGAGCCACCAAAGCATCTCCTTCGCTCGGGTTGACACTACTGATATTTTGTTAGATAAATTCTGCATCGCTTCACTATTCGTTTTTGTCCTTTACTCTATAATGAAGCGGGAATTCATTGTTTTGCAGAATCAAAATTCCCCTGGCCTTTCCTTTTTTTATTTCGATTATATCGCGGACCTGCCCATTCAAAATCAAACCTGATTGCGTTGATGGCAGTTCCTCAAACCTTGCGTTTCCTTTATTGATCAAAACGTGCCCAAAACTTGCGTCAAGTCTTCCAAATTGAGGCAGGAGGTCGAAGCGATTACCACCAGCAATGATATCCAACATCCCATCGCCATTTAAATCTTTACACATAATTGAATTGACAGACGACAATTGCATCGTGGTGGTCATTGGTACAATTTTGAATTGGCCATTGCCTTCATTTAAAGCTATAATCGAACTGGAAAAATTAAATGTTTTAACCGACGCGCCTTGAATCATTGCGGGCGTAAATAATTGCTGTATTGATTTTCTCCCATATTGATCATACTTTAAATTCTGCTTTTTGAGAGATACAACCTGATCAGTAAGATCACGTTTCAGAAAAACCGGCACATCTGCAGAGCCAATTGTTTTTGTAAGTACTTTTTCGACGTTGCCATTTCTATCAAAATCATTGATCCACATTTTTACCGGGTGGCTTGCGTCCGGGCGGAGATAAAAGTTTTCGCCGATATTACCGAGGAGCAAGTCGACATCTCCATCGCCGTCGATATCCGCCGATGAAATAGTTTGCCACCACCCAAGCAAACTGTCAAGATTTGATTGAAGACGTTGCACTTTGCTATCCGAGAAAGAAAAAATCTGTGGCGACATCCATTCACCGGTAATGATTAACTCCGGGGTTTTATCTCCTGCTACATCTTGCCAAACAGCACCGGTTATCAGACCCGGCTTAACCAATGCTGGTGCCATTGACGCAGTCACATCAGAAAAAATACCGTTGCCATTGTTTTGTAAAAGAAAACTACTGGGAGACGGGCCATAATTCAATGGCAAGCTTCGGCTACCCACGAAGAGATCGAGGTCACCATCTCCATCAAAATCATTTGCAGCAGCGAGGGCGCAATTCACCCCGCTTGGTGGCAAGGCCAGACTATCATAACGGAAGTTTCCCTTTCCATCATTGCGAAATAACCTGTTCTGTAATTCCTTGCTGCCTGAATCGCGGTTATTGCCGCCGGAACCAACAAAGAGATCAAGGTCACCATCTTTGTCGCAATCAAAAAATAATGAGGCAACGTCTTCATATTCGGTAAACCGATCGAAGTCTGGCACCAACTTAGATTTTAAAAAAGAACCTGTCTGCAAATATAATTTTCCGGCTTGTTTGCGCGCCCCACCAATGAACACATCGTCGAGCCCGTCGCCATTTACATCTCCTACCGCGGCGCGTGGTCCTTCGCGTGACATTATCAAAGGAATATTGCGATCGTAGTAAGAATCTATAAAATCATCCTCTTGATGTTTATCGAACTCCTGCTTCTGCGGGGCAAGCAATGCTTGCGTCGTGCTCACGGTTTCATTCAGTTGCCTCTGCTGCTTTTCATAGGCAATTACATGTACCGTATTGATAGCGGGGTTTCGCAGCGTGCTATACGTTTGGTCTGGCCAGAAAATCCTGATGGAGTCAATGGTTCCTTTACCAAGACCAACAACAATTTTGTAATCCACTGATGATTGAAACCCGCGGCTTGGAATAAGTTCGCGGGTAAAAACAGAACTACCCTGGTAAAGTTTAACAACACTTCCAACTGCAAATGTATTCTGACCAATGCCTTTTAATTGAAGGCCGATATAATTATTTGCATTTTGTTCCCGGCTATTGTTTCTATATACAAACGCTTCTTCATTGACGTTGTTAATAATAAGATCCAGGTCGCCATCATTATCAAGATCGCCATATGCTGCGCCATTAGAGAATGAGGGTTTTTCGAATCCCCAGTTAAGAGCTGAGTCAGTAAATTTTAAATTGCCCAGATTGCGAAACGCTTTATTAGGTATCGGCACCGAGGGCATCTTGTTAATAATTTCGTCTACTTGTTCTTTCTTACCGGTGAGCATCATTTTTTGAATGACGTCATTTGCGAAGAAGTCGATGAAATCCTGATTTGTTACATCATGATATATTCCATTGCAAACAAAAATATCTGAGAGCCCATCATTATCAGCATCGAATATCAATCCGCCCCAACTCCAATCCGAGGCGGCAACACCGCTGAAGTATGCGGTTTCCATGAACCGGCCGCTCCTATTATTTACCTGCAATGTATTTTGCATGAATTGATAGTAGAAGCCAGAGCTTACTTTCAGCCTTTGGACATCTGTATTTTCAAACGAGGTGGTCGTCTTCAACCGATAGTCATCATCTGGCAACATTTCCGTTACAAATAAATCGGGATGACCGTCATTGTTGATATCGCCCAAATCTGCCCCCATTGACGAATGGCTGACATGATTGATGCGCTGTTCCAGTTCATCTTTGAATGTACCGTTCTTTTGATTTATGTATAAATAATCGCGCTCAAAAAAATCATTTGAAACATACACGTCGGGGTAGTGATCGCCATTAATATCGCCAACAGTAACTCCAAGCCCGAAACTGATAAGACTTCCGTAAATGCCTGCCTGCTCGCTGATGTCGATAAACTTTCCCTTGTCGTTTCTCAGAAAACGATCGCCACCGCCTTTCAGGAAATCAGCTACCGCCCAGTCTTTTGCACGAAGCAGGCGCTTATTGGCATAATTGAGCGTGTTAACAGGAATAAAACTGTTGTTAATGATAAACGCGTCCAGGTCACCATCCAAATCGTAATCGAAAAACGCTGCATGAGTAGCATATCCGCCAGCATTCGCTAATCCGTATGCTTCGGCAGAATCAGAAAAAGTCAAGTTCCGGTTATTGATGTAAAGTTTACTCTTCGGAATATTGCCGTTGGCATATCCCGCGTTACAAACATAAATATCCAACCATCCGTCACTGTTGATATCAACCATCACTACGCCTGTATTCCACTGGTTGTCGCCCGTTATCCCAGCTTTCCCAGATATATCATCAAACTTAAAATCTCCTTTATTTACAAAGAGTTTATTGGCACTCATGTTTCCAGTAAAAAAGACATCTGAAAGCCCGTCATTGTTGATGTCACCAATTGCGGCTCCACCGCCGTTGTAAAAATTTCGATAGCTAAAAATGTTGAAATCTTTAGTATTGGTAACGGTATTGGTAAAACGAATTCCGGTATTAGTCTCCAGGGTAAAAAGCGTGGATACTGGCGCTTGCTCTTGTTTACATGCGCCAAGGGAAGCAATAATAGCAAGAATCAAAAAAAGAAAAACGGGACGTGACTGGGTCATTGTTCGTAATGGAAGTTTGACAGTTGCAATTGAACTTATAGCAAGATTAGTTCAAAACAAAAGGGTCATAAAAATAT
>JACMLR010000189.1 GCA_014379515.1 Chitinophagaceae bacterium | reverse complement strand
TTCACTTCGGAGGGTGACGTAACTCAAATTGATGAAAATTTCGAGACCGAAACTGCTAACCCAGTCGAAATGCAACAATTCGGATGGCAGTCGATTCTTAATAATTTTAAGAAGTACGCTGAAGCTAATAAATAACTTTCCGAACATTGTATCAGTTTGACGCCTGCACACCAATCTGTTTGCAGGCTTTTTCTTGTCTGGGCTCCATCATAAAATAGTGTAAACGTTTTGGTAACTTGTCTCACAAATTTTTCAATTGAAGTTCATTTTCCAATGCTGTTTTTGCATATTTGCACTTGCCCCTTCAATAATTGCTCAAGATGCTAAACGGCTCATTGATCGTAAAGCAACGGATGCGACGAAAAATGTTTTTGACAATCTGCATCGACTTTCACAAGAGCATATTTTGTTTGGTCACCAACATGCAACTGAGTATGGCCACGGTTGGACGGGCGATACCAACCGAAGTGATGTAAAATCCGTTACCGGCTCCCATCCTGCAGTCATTGGGATTGATTTTAGCGGTTTATCGGGTAGACCTGATTCAATGATTGAAAAAACATTGAAACAACTAAAAAAGACGATTGAGGACACTTACAATCGGGGAGGATTGGTAACTGTCTCATGGCATTTTTCAAACCCAGTGTCTGGCGGTGGTTTCTATTGGATCGACACGATTTCAAAACCCGCAGTGAAATATATCATTCCGGGTGGCGAAGCACATGAGAAATACAAGACCATTTTGAAGATGATTGCGCGACTGGTATCATCGTGCAAGGGAAAAGATGGTGTTACAGTTCCAATGATTTTTCGTCCCTATCACGAGTTTGATGGCGATTGGTTTTGGTGGGGACGGGCTCATTGCAGTACCGAAGAATTCACGTCACTGTGGCGATTTACAGTTGGTTATTTGCGTGATTCGCTCAACGTGCATAATTTGATTTATGCATTTTCGCCCGATAACCGATTTACCACGGAAGAAAAATTCCTTGAGCGATATCCCGGTAACGAGTGGGTTGATATGGTGGGAATGGATAATTATGGTGATTTCGGCCGTGACGGAAAATCGGATCTTGAAGCAGGCTATCAAAAACTTAAAATCGTATCTGGGTTTGCGCAACGTAATGGTAAACTCGCAGCATTCACCGAAACTGGTCTCGAATCAATTCCGGATACCACCTGGTGGACGTCAACATTATTAATGACTCTAAAAAGACCTGGCTTGCGCTTCTCATATGTTCTCGTATGGCGGAACGACAGTCGCAGCGCAACACATTATTATGCTCCATTTCCCGGCCATCCCTCTGTTCTTGATTTTATGCGATTCTATAATGATCCATACACATTATTTGAAAAAGATCTAAAAGGGTTGTATAAAAAACATAAGTGAATGATTATTTGAAAGCGCTTATCGGGACTTGCAAACCTCTCCTTCATGTTCTATCTTACAGCATTAACATCAAACCTTGAAAAACTTCTGGCGACTCATTCCTACCTGTTTCTTTTTAATGTGCATTGGTTCAACCGATCTTTCCGCTCAAACGGATCCACCGGACACGGTGAAAGTTGGAATTTACATCGTCAGTATCCATGATATCGACTTCAAAGAAAAAGAATTCACCGTTAATTTTTGGATCTGGTTGAAATACAAAAAAGCCGACTTCGATTTTTACAATAATCTTGAAGTTCCTCAAGCGAAGAGTGTAACCAAATCGTTTGTTACGGCTGATACATCCGGTGATCGCGTGTACATGCAGATGAAACTTCAGTGCGTGATGAAAGATTCCTGGCGAATTGCCAATTTTCCTTTTGACCGACAAACGTTAAGGATATCAATAGAGAACTCTCAATTTGATTCCCGTTCACTCGTTTTTGTTGAAGATACTGTTGGAAAACATTTCGATCCGCGCTTCACGTTGCGCGGATGGTCAATCGATAGTTGTCTTGTAAACACAGGTGTTCGTAAATATGAAACGGGTTTTGGTGACGAAAGTTTATTGACGCCGCAAACCGAGTATAGCACGTTCAGAACGCGATTAAGTATAAAACGTGATGCCGGCGGACTGTTTTGGAAAATGTTTCTTGGAATGTATATAGCTTTCCTAATTGCCTATATATGTTTCTATATTCATGCAGACGGTATGGATTCGCGTTTCGGGCTGAGTGTTGGCGCGCTCTTTGCCGTTGTCGGTAACAAATACATTATTGATTCTGCATTGCCGGAATCAACCTCATTCACACTTGTTGATACCCTTCATGGTTTAACGCTGTTCGTTATTTTTTCTGTGATTGCCTCTACCACATATTCGCTGTCATTGGTGAAAAATAATCAACCGAAAAAGGCAAGGCGATTTGACATGATTATGGCGCAGTGCCTTTTAGTTGCATACATCATTTCCAACATCTGGTTTATTAGCCAGGCAAGCGATTCATAATACCATTAATTATTACTACAGTGGGTTATTGACACCCAGCTCTGGCAGATTCTCCCATTGAAACAAATCCGTTTTAGTGAGATTGTCTGGGCGGAGTTTACTTGTGCGAATGGTAAACACCGGCCGATGTTCAAGATCGTCTGCCGGCATTTCGTATGCAAGAATTTCTTTGTATCGTTCTTCGGTAAGATTTTCGCTTACAAATTCTTTTGATGTTTCCAACGGCAAAAAGAGCGGCATACGATGCCGATTTTCTCCATCATTATGAATGTTCCTCATTAATGCATTCGCTGCGCGAGTAATCAAACCAAAGGTCCAAACGCTGATCATCTCACCAGTTTCTTTATCTGCTATTTCGGCGACGCTATACAAGCCAGGTAAAAAGAAAACACATTGATCTTTCGGTCTTATCCAATACGGAACTTTCTTTTTCCAACCGATAATGCCCCGGTGTTCGAAAATTCCAGTTACTGGTATCAGGCAACGACGGTTCCGGATCTTATACCAATAACTGGACTTGTCATCGAGGATTCTTTCCGATCGGATATTGAGCATCCCGTTTCGCCTAACCAACTCGGGCTTTTCTTTTCGAAAGAACTCAATGATCGACCATTCCATCAAACGGCAATGAAGTTTTTGATCGTCCCGGTTTACATAAATTACCGGGTACTTTGCGAACACACCGACGCCTTGCGCATGATCGATTGGCCCAAATTCCATTTGAATCTGGCCATCAATAATTAACTCCGGGAAGTAATCGGAAATTTCGGGGATGTTGACAGTAAACGAAATATCATAACACATACTAGGAAGATTCGATCTCCTCAAATTTAATTCTTATTGTTTGTCCGGCATGTTTCAGAATTAAATATAATTCTCCAAAAATTACCTGGAGACTGGGCTTTATTCCGCTGTCGCGATTAAGACGCCAGTTAGTGTTACGATCTATATATCGTCGCATATGATCCTTATACTTGTGATTCACCAATGCTTCCAGTTCTTTGGTGCTTTTTACAACAGACCAAAAGATCCTGTACAGCGATTCCACTGACAGCATTGACTCAAATTTATTTCGATGAGCGGGATTTTCAAGGTCGAGAATTGCTGCAAATTTATCATTGCGAACGGCATTGAAATGTACTTTAGCCAATCCCGGATCCTGGTATTCAGAAACAAGCAACCCGGTTTTTTGTTCGTCGCCGGGTCTGTCGGAGAATCGGGCATAACTCTGAGAAACGAGATAGCGTTTCTTTAACGAAAGCAGTTTCGTTACATATTCGGGCCGAAAAATTTCGAAAGGTTGTAGCATTAGTTTTTCACCTTGATGATGTGATCAATATTCGTTGTGTATGCCGGTGAAAGATGATCGGCCCGAAGCCGATAACGTTTTTCGAAACCTTGTGTCGCCAATCGAACCGTTTCTTTACCGATTAGTTGATTTACACTATCCATAGCGGCCATTATTTTTTCATTCCGTGCGCGATCGATGTTGTCAAATAGGCTGCGCTGGATTTTATGCTGCGGCATAAAGTCTTTCACAATTACACCCGCCTTCATATAGCGAAATCCCGGTTGAAAGATGATATCCAAACCACGCAACGCAAATTTGATGATCTCCGAGGTATTGTTGGTAGCGGTGGCAAGATCGATATCGATCGATCGCATATATTGTTGCTCTTGTGTTTTGTGCGCATTCGTCGACACAAACACGTGGACCGTTCTGCAACAACTTTGCTGGTTTCTAAGTTTCAGCGCGCAAGTCGCAGCATAATTGCTGACTGCTTCTGCAATTTCATCTTTGGTAAGAAGCAGTTTTCCAAACGAACGCGATGTGCAAATATTTTTCTTTGACGGTGCCTGCGCTTCCCATTTAATCGCGGGAATTCCTTTCAGCTCGTGAAGCAAGCGCAGGCCAACAACGCTCATTTTATCGCGAATCCAGTCTTCCGGTGCCTGAACGAAATCCGCTGCCGTAAGGAAGCCCGATTTCTTTAACAACAACGAGTACTGATGACCGATACCGCAAATATCTTCGACACGAGTTGACTCAAGCATTTCTGATACCAGCTGGTCATTTGCCGCCAAAAAGACACCGACATCCAAATGTTTTTTCTTAGCATAGCGATTCGCCATCTTCGCCAGTGTTTTTGTGGCCGCAATGCCGACCGTTACAGGGATACCCGTATTTTTCGTCACTGTTTTTTTCATTCGGAATGCCAATTCAGCGAGATGATAGTATTCCATTTGATGAAGATCGAGGTATGTTTCATCGATTGAGTAAATCTCCATATCGGATGCGAATGCAGATAGCGTTTTCATCACACGGTCGCTCATATCTCCGTACAAAGTATAGTTTGAGCTAAATACAGCGACATTCAGCTTTTTCAAATCATGCTCGATCATAAATGCAGGCGTACCCATCACGATGCCTAAAGCTTTTGCTTCCTCACTGCGCGCAATTACACAACCGTCGTTATTCGATAGCACAACAACGGGTCTTCCATTAAGCGAAGGATTAAACAATCGCTCGCAAGAGCAATAGAAATTATTGCAGTCCACTAAAGCATACATCTTCGAAGATTGCTTGTATCGATCAACACATGAATCACCACACCCCAAACCTGTAAGTTGCTTTCGCCGGTTATTTCGATGTCCTGGTATTTTCTATTCGCGGGAATCAGCCAGCATTTGTATTCGTTTTTCTTTAAAAACTTCACGGTGAATTCTCCATTCAAAACAGCTAATACAATATCTCCGTTTTTCGCACTGATTGACCGGTCAACCACTAACCGCGCACCGGGAGGGATAAATGCGTTGATCATTGAATCCCCCTCAACAGAAACGATAAACGTTGCCAGGGGATGTTTTACAATCACTTTATTGAGATCGATACGCTCCTCCATATAATCCATTGCGGGCGACGGAAAGCCAGCTTCAACAGCACTTGAAAAATAACTCAGTTCCATTTTCATCAGTTTAAGACTCAATCTTACTAAATAATTTAGCAAAATGAAGACAAATTTATTAGCCTGTGATTGTCAATAAGATGGCCTAAGGAAAGCGGAACAGAATTAACTGGGCAAAAATGGAAATTTGCACGTATCTTCGCGCCTCTTAAAGTTATTGCTCTCTCTGTTTGTGTAGTTTTTCATCTCCCCAAATATTGTGATCGTTTAACCTAAGGCAGATAATGTACCTCACTGGTAGCCTTATCACATTTCTTAAATCAAACTTTTTATTTTGTCATTTAACAATTTGCAGCTCATTGAGCCCATCCTGACGGCATTAAGCAAAGAAGGATACAACACACCTACTCCCATTCAACAGCAATCCATTCCCGTTATCCTGCAGCGTAAAGATTTATTAGGATGCGCCCAAACAGGAACAGGAAAAACGGCCGCTTTCACAATTCCAATTTTGCAATTGATGCATGAATCTGGAATCAAAAGAGCGGGAATTCAAACATTAATTTTAACACCGACAAGAGAACTTGCGATCCAGATCGGTGAAAGCATTTCTGCGTACGGTCGCTTTTTAAATTTGAAACACCATGTAATTTTTGGTGGTGTTCCTCAATACAGCCAGGTACAGGCAATTCGCAATGGCCTTGATATTATTGTTGCTACACCGGGCCGTTTACTCGACCTGATGCAACAGCGTGTAATAACGCTCGATCGCATTCAATACTTTGTTCTTGATGAAGCAGATCGTATGCTTGATATGGGTTTTGTACATGATGTAAAACGAATCATTTCAAAACTGCCATCGAAAAGACAAACATTATTTTTCTCCGCAACAATGCCTGCAGAAATCAAACAGCTTGCAGATATGTTGTTGAACAATCCTGTTAAGGTTGAAGTAAGTCCCGTTTCATCGACAGTCGATATTATTCAGCAATCGGTGTATATGGTCGAAAAACAACTGAAACAATCATTGTTGATACAGTTGTTGAAGGAAGAAGGAATAAAAACCTTGCTCGTCTTTACCAAAACAAAACACGGCGCTGATAAATTAGCAAAGACATTGAATGCAGCAAGCATTCGGTCAGAAGCAATTCATGGTAACAAATCGCAGAACGCACGTCAGGCAGCATTGAATAATTTCAAAAGCCGCAAAACGCGTGTATTGGTTGCCACCGACATTGCTGCAAGAGGAATTGATATAGATGAATTGACGCACGTATTAAACTATGAATTACCAAACGTTCCTGAAACTTATGTACACCGTATTGGCCGTACAGGAAGGGCGGGAGCAGGTGGAACAGCAATCTCTTTTTGCGACCGTGAAGAGCGTTCATTGTTGAACGATATTCAACGCCTTATCAAAAAGACGATTCCTGTAATAAAAGATCACGAATTTAGTCTTCATCTGAATCCACCATCTGTTGTGAAAGTGTCACAACTTAATTCGGCTGGACCGAACAGACCAAAGCGATTCACTCGCCCGGTGCTGCAACGCAATTATTGATATTTTTAGCAAATAAGAATAAGTTGAACGCCTGCATTAATATGCGGGCGTTTTCATTTTTTTGAGATAATTTTTTCAGCAACGGTTTTTCCGGAATGCAGTGCAGCCTCAACCGTACCAATGGAATCCCCGATAGACAGTGCTTCTCCCGCAAAAAATATTTTTCCTTCAAGCGGCTCCGCCAGAATTTTTTTGGCTTGATCAGAGCGCAGGGTTTGATAGCTATATCCTCCGAGAACAAACGGATGATTATCCCAACATACAAATTTGTAATGAACCAATTGTTGCTTCAATGCAACTTCATCGATTGAAAATATACTGGAGAGACTTTTTATTGATATCTCCAGCAGATCTTCATTTGTTAGGTGTGAACGAACCGTGGCATTTGGACCACCGAGCCACCCTGTCAATACGCTACGTTCATTTGGTAATTGCGTCCACCAGGTTGGTATCTCTTCATCACTTAAAATAAAACCGATCGCTGGATCTATCGACTTCCAGAACGGAGATTCAAATTCCATTAATACTTTGATGATCGATCCAAAGCCAAGCTGATCGAAAGCACTTAGATACGCTGGTGGCTGCGGGTCGAACAAAATCTTTCTTGCCTGGAGAACGCCGGCTGATGCTGTAACAATTGCTTTCTTCCCCCGATACACGTGATTACCGGAAATTAGCTGCACTGAATTATTATCGTATTTTATATTGGTGATAGGGGATGAGTAATGAAAGATCGCGCCTGCGGTTTCGGCTGTACGAACGAGGTAGTCGATTAAATGCCGATACCCGCCGGCAGGCCGGAACTGGTCTTCATCTCCCTGTTCCCACTCTTTTTGTACAGCTTTAATTGAGACTTTGTCGATATCTGCGAGATCAAATCCTTCGGCAAAACGCTGAACGGTACCATAAAGTACCGGGTACTCATCTATCGGGAAGTTAGCATCAAGAAATTCCCGAACGTTCGTATCGTTTTCGAGTTCGTTCAATTTATTTGTCAATTTCTCCCAATGATCCTCCATATCCTCTGGTGGATTCCAGACAGTTTTCCTTACCGTCTTCATTGTGCCTTCAATCGTAGTGGACCCGATCCCTGCTTCTTTTAATAATTGAAGAGTGAGCGGTAGTTTGCCGTGTATAAATTCAGCACCGAGTTCGACAGGTACTGAAAAACCCGGTTCAGTCAGCGTATGGATTCGCCCACCCGGGCGTTCGGTGGCTTCAAGCACTACAACGTTGAGCCCGGCTTCCGCTAACATTTTTGCAGCCATTAAGCCGGCCGCCCCTGCGCCGATAATTAGTATATCGAAATTCATGATAATGCTGCTTAAAATTGGCAGTTCGATTGATGATGGAATAAATGCAAGGTAAACGCTGTTGCTGAGATGATAAGGGAGTAAATGAAATTTATAAGATATCTAAACGACCCCGGTTCCGGATCACATTTTGAAAAAATCATGTCTCACCGTGTTTCCATCGCTTAATCTTACCGAAAGAAGAACATTGTTTTCCCCGGAGCTCAGTTCCTTTTTATCGCCACCTGTTATTACCAGGTATTGGTTTGTCAGCTGCCAATCTGAAAATTCTTTTAACCGGGTATTGTGCGTCCAAATGATTTTTCCATTTGTTGAAATTGCGGAAACCTGAATTAAGCCTTCACGCCCCACTTGATCTTTATGTACGATGATTAATCGATCGGGCGAATGCAAATGGATGGGCCTGCCTGTTTTTCTATCAATCAAAAATCCACCTTGTAAAAAAACTTCATTTCCTATCCTTCTCTTTTCTTCACCAAGTAACAATTCAGGAAACCGTTTACTGGAGTCCTGGATAGTTATACCTGTCGTGTATAGCCGATTGCGTGCGGCTTCATTATATAAATTTCGATAGTCAAATCGTTGCGGGATGTCTGCTAAGTCTTCGGGGTTGTAAAGACCGAACCATTTCAGGTTGAAAGTATCACCGTTCGTTTTAATGCTGGAGAAGTTCGGATTGTTGCGTTGAATTGACTCGATTGCACGATCTCTATCGGCATAGTGGCGGGTAATCTCATCAAAATCGCGCTGAACCGTATAGATGCTGTCCCGAATTTTATCTAGCAACTTTCGTTTTTGCTGAAACGTTTCCATACTATCACGAAACGCTCCCATGCTTATTGAATGCACGCTGTATTGTTTGTTGAAATTTCGATAACGAGCGAATAACATGTCGCTTCGCTGTTGAATTAATTTCAATTCCTTTTCGATTCGTTTTTGTCGCGACTTTCGGATGTCATCTGCCGCTTCGTCGTCTACCAAGGCAACAATGAGTGTTCGCGGATCCAAATTATATTTATTTCCATCTTTTGCAGTAATCTCAATCGTTCCTGTGGCTTCATTGAAATCGTAATATTTTCTTTCATTCATTAATTTCCCACGGAGTCGCTCATTCAGATTTTCAAGTTTTGTGGGATCGGCAACGAGTTGGTGAGTAAACGGATTAAACCCAAGCAGCTCACCAGCGAATAACCAGGCAATGCTGTCTGTTGATCCCATCAGCTCAATAGGAAAAGTTTTTACATCTCCATGCTCTTTCACTTTTGTTTCAAGAATTTTCTCTCCACTACTCACGCGGTTCGACTGAATGGAATAGCTTGTTGCAACTGATTTTCGGACAAAGCCGCCATTGCTCTGATAGCTTGTCGTTTTATCGAACTTTACCAGCGAAAATATTATTGTATCTCCCGGGCGTTCAAAAACTAGTGGTTTAGAAATGGCGCATCTT
>JACMLR010000003.1 GCA_014379515.1 Chitinophagaceae bacterium | reverse complement strand
TCATTATGTTGTTGGCGGTTGGTGTGGCCACGTTTACGCTGGGCACGGGGATGGGCAAGAAGATGGAAGAAGTGATGAAGGTATATGGTGACGCCGTGAAAGATGTGGCGATGATTTTGTTGATCGTTGCCGGTGCGGGTGTCCTGAAACAGGTTTTTATCGATAGTGGCGTGAGTAAGGAAATTGGTGTTGCATTGGCCGGCTGGCAGATGAATCCGCTGGTCTTGGGGTGGATAATAGCTGCGGTGATCAGGGTGTGCCTGGGTTCAGCTACTGTGGCGGGTTTGACGGCAGCGGGTATTTTGGCTCCGATTGTGGTGAGTTCGGGTGCCGATCCGAATCTGATGGTTTTGTCGATCGGCGCGGGGAGCCTGATGTTTTCGCATGTGAATGACGCGGGGTTCTGGTTGTTTAAGGAATATTTTAATTTGTCGATTCGCGATACCCTTCGGAGTTGGTCGATCATGGAGTCGATTGTAGCGGTGGTGGGGTTGATAGGTGTTTTGATTCTGGATGCAATTATTTGATATGGAAAAATTAGAAGTTTGGCTGAGAGGTCCTATGGCAGGAGTTCCTGCATTGCTGCAACCTGTTGCACATGCGCTGTTGCAGGCAAGAGAGGAAGTAAATGAATTATTGGTTGATTTTCCTGATACATTGCTGAATGAAAAACCAGCAGGGGTTGCCAGTCCCGGCTTTCATCTGAAACATATTGCGGGCGTATTGGATCGGTTATTTACCTATGCACGGGCTGAATCGCTGAGTAAGGAGCAGCTTTCTTTTTTAAAGGCAGAGACTGTCGACGATCAACACGGGACAGGCGAATTGATTGTCAAATTCAATCATGCTATCAATACTGCCGTCGCAACACTTCCGGGATTTGAAAAACATCTTAATGAAGCTCGCGGTGTCGGTCGCGCGCAGATTCCATCCACTGTAATGGGATTGCTGTTTCATTCTGCAGAGCATACGCAGAGGCATGTTGGACAATTGATAGTAACAGTGAGGTTTCTCCAAAAGCAATGAAAATGATTAGGACAAATGAAAAATAGAATTTGTTGATCAGTGCGCTGATTGTATTTTCTATTGTCATTATGTTTCGAACATGCGATTGTAAAGGGCCACTTGCCCCCGCTCCAGCCGGTATTCATGGAACCTATTCTATGGAAGACGATATGATTTATTTGATTAAACTAGATCGCGACTCACTGGTGAGAATATTGAACTCCGGCCGATTGACCGCCAAGCCGACCATGCCAAAGGATTATGATCCTCCCTGGGACAGTGCACGTTTTACACTACAAAATATCATGTGTGAAAACGAAAGTGTCGGTGCGGATATCGAACTTAAGTCAGACAAACAAAATCAAACAACATTAGAAGTATTTTGGTTTAACGCATCACCAACAGACGACGACAAGGAGTATACTTTGCGAGCCATTGGATACCGTAGATGTTTTGAGGCAAATTTAAGAGGGCTTGGGGTGCCACTTCTAGCTGAATATCACTAAATTTATTGATGAATTTCCGGCAACTATTCCACCTTACCCTCTTCGTTTCTTTATCGTTCGACATTTCCTGCAAAAAGAAATCTTCAACAAATCCATCATCTGGATATTCAGACACACCCGTTGCTGTTTCAATACCATCGGGCCTGGAAGAAGCGTCCGGCATAGCCGACAGCTATGCAAACAATGGATGCTTATGGGTGGAGCAGGACAGTGGCAATCCGCCGGCGCTTAGTCTCTTGGGGCATGATGGTGTTTTAAGAAAAACGATCCCGCTCAGAGGCGCGACAAATACAGACTGGGAAGACATCACAGTAAGCAACGGCCCGGATGCTTCGAAAAAATATATTTACATCGGCGACTTCGGTGATAACAATGCCGTGAGGAGCAAGTGTAGCATTTACAGGTTCGAGGAGCCACTGTTGACCCTTGATTCTGTCAGAGCTTATGACAAAATCGAATTTAGTTATGCGGATGGTCCACGCGATGCTGAGTCGCTTATCATTGATCCCAATTCGAAAGACATTTATATCATCACAAAACGCGAAACGAAATCACGCGTTTACAAACTTTCGTTTCCGTATAGCGTTTCCAATATCAATACTGCAAATTTCGTAAGCGAACTCCCATACAAAGGAGTCACCAGTGCTGCTCTTCGTGTGGAAGGAGGTGGGTTGATCATAAAAACTTATTCGAGCATTTATCTGTACAGTAATCCGTCAGGAAATACACTACCAACAACGCTTGCAGGAAATTATACAACACTTGGCTATGTAGTTGAGCAACTTGGGGAAGCAGTAACGTTTAAGATAGATGGGTCCGGATTTTTCACACTCAGTGAGAAGGGGCCTTTTGGTTCACAGTCATTGAATTTTTATAAGAAGAAATAATCAGCCACCCTCAGTTTTATTGTTTTCTAATCCTAAAAATTCTCTCCGCATTACCAAACGCAATCTTTGCCCTGTCACTTTCCGAAATTGCCGCCTTCTCAATAAAAGCCCCCGCTGGCCCGCTTGGTTGAAAAGGATAATCGATCGCCCACATGATCCGATCGGCGCCAATCTTATCAATACAATATTTCAACGCAAGTGGATCTTCTACTCCGCTTGTTGTTATGACTATATTTCTTTGAAAATATTCACTCG
>JACMLR010000188.1 GCA_014379515.1 Chitinophagaceae bacterium | reverse complement strand
GGCAAAGCGATAAAAACTGCGGTGGTACTGGGTTTTCGCGACACCCAATGTTGCATATGCCCAATCACGCTGATTCTCTTCATATAATACATCCTGCGCTCTTACGAAGTTTCCAAACGAACGATTAAAATTTCCAGCCTCAAAAAAGATCTCACCAATCGCCAGATGACATTTCCCTTCTTCATGAAAGAACTGATTGCGCCTAAAAATACCAGCAGCAGTCATCAATGAACTGAGCGCTGCAGAAGTATCAGTTGTTCCGATACTGATCCCCCGTTCCTGCAAATCCTTTGCGACGATAAACGAGTCGGCAAAAAGACTGGGGCCTGTCTGGACAAGACTACGTTCTTGCGCAAGTGCTGCAATGCAATGGAATACCAGGATTAGGCAAGGCAGAATTCTTTTCATCTTTTGAATTTACCCGAATCCGTTCGTCCAATCTATACCCGAAAGTGGTAGTGCAAAACTGGCTTGAGCACTGAATCGTCTGTAACACATTTAAGTCTTCCTGGTACTTTAAAGCAACAATAAGATCAAGGATTAAACGGTATCTTAATTGAAAAAGCCGTTGCTGTTTGCAACGGCTTGACGTAACATTGATCGGTATTAGTGTCGGCGTTTCCGAACGGTTGACTTTCGGGCCTTCACATTTCCCCTCTTATTTTTTACGGTTGTTGTTTTACGGGTGACGGAATTTCCACGCGGGCCGGTAACGGTCGTCCGAGTGCGATTGACTGTATAATTTTTATGGGCAACGACATTCCTGTTTCGAACTACAACGGAAGTTGTACGGATGGGCGTATACATTTTGTGCGCACGTGCAAGCCGATGTGTATGTACGATGGCAAATCCTCTTCGATATCCCACACGATAGGGATGAAATGCATGCCATCTTACCGGATGCCATGGTTTCCACCAACCGGGGTAAGCATTCCAACGCCATGGCGAAATCCAACCACGATAGCCCGGTGCGTAAACATATCTCACCGACGGCCACAGCCAAACATTTATAATTGCGTTTTCA
Organism: Chitinophagaceae bacterium; assembly: GCA_014379515.1. GTDB lineage: Bacteria > Bacteroidota > Bacteroidia > Chitinophagales > Chitinophagaceae > Endoryza. Next base: position 7,797 of record JACMLR010000188.1, on the reverse strand, counting down.
TTCAAATCGATTTCATCGACCGATGGTCCACGGGTAAATGTCGTTGCAACTGCATTATCATCGGAACTTCCCGGCTCCACAATAATAGCCTCTCCGAAGATTTCTTCATCGCCAATAATCTGTATTGACGCGGACTCTTTACCGGTAGTTTCAATTTCGATTACTGCAATATCCTGGTTTTCGTTTGCTGTTACCGGAACCTGTAAAATGAAAATAGTCGCATCGTCATCTTTTTTCCCGACGACCCTGATATAGTCAATCTTTCCATCGCCATCGAGGTCAAGGTTATTGACGTGATTACTTTCTGTGTTCAATAATCTTTCGAAGTCTTCAGGATTGGCTGCTTTACGAAAAAGTTCAAGTGCGCCTTCAAGGCTAAAATTATCACCGGGCAAACCGGTGGAATCTGATTGTTGCGCATATAATGAGCCGATGTCAAGCGTGAGAGTTAGAGCAAGCGGTAAAACGAGGTAGCGGAAGGCTTTCATTGGTAATAGTTTGGATTGAGACCGGACAAATAGTCAAAGGTTTAGTGAGTTTTAAGTTTTTTTTACAACGGGAAGCCGAAAGTTTAAATATTTAGGCGCCAAGGGTCTCCTATTCAGTTGGTCGTAGGTCAATTACTTTCATTTGGAGTTGGCGATTGCCGTTCCATTCATTCTCATCAAGCGTGAAAACGATGTCGACAGGTTTTTTCGTCTCCAACGTTGGAAATTTCTCAGCCATTCCAAAACCTATTCCGCTCAATACAGTTTGGTTTTGCGAAACCGAGAATTTGATGTGTTGTTCCTTTACAATTTTTGAAAAGCCAGTGTCGGTAACTCCACGAACGAGGAACTGCGGCCGAAGATTTTCGGGACCAAATGGCTCCATCTGGGAAATGATATTATAGAATGTTGGGCCCAGATCTGACAGACGGATTTCGGCATCAATAATCAATTCAGGGATAAGCTGATCCGGCTGGATTGTAGCGGCAACGATCGCTTCAAATTTTTCGCGAAAGGCATCGACTTCATCAATTTTAAGCGTCATTCCTGCTGCAGCAAAGTGGCCGCCATAACCGAGCAGGTGCTCGCGGCACGCATGAATAGCCTCATACAAATTAAATCCCGGAACACTTCGGGCGCTGCCGGCTGCATAATCACCAGACTGTGTCAATACAATTGTAGGGCGATAATAGTGTTCGATCAGCCGTGATGCAACAATACCCACAACTCCTTTGTGCCAATGTGGTTGATAAACGAGCGTTGATTTTCTGCTTGTCCATTCAAGATTTCCAACGATGACTGCGAGTGCTTCCTCGGTGATCGTTCTATCTGCTTCCTTTCTGTCAGTATTATCAGAATGCAGCATTTCTGCATACGAACGTGCTTGCTCCGGAGATTGGGCAATAAACATTTGAACTGCTTTGCGTGCGTCATCCATCCTCCCCGCAGCATTCACTCTTGGCGCAATCATGAAAACAAGGTTAGTGATATGGAGTTCCTTAACCAGTCCGCTTAATTCTTTTAAAGCATGGATGCCGACATTCGGATGCTCGTTTGCTTTTTTTATTCCGTAGTAGGCAAGAATTCTATTTTCCCCGTTCATTGGAACGATATCAGCGGCGATCGCCGTCGCGACAAGATCCAGATATTCGTAAGCCATTGAATTTGGTAGATTCAATTCATCACAAAGGGCGCAGATAAGTTTGAATCCGACACCGCAACCGCACAATTCTTTGTATGGATAATCACAGTCAATTTGCTTTGCGTTCAATATTGCCACAGCGGGAGGAAGGATGGGATCGGGAAGATGATGATCACAGATAACGAAATCGATGCCTAATGCTTTTGCCTGCGAAATCAGATCAATTGATTTGATCCCGCAATCGAGTGAGACAACAAGTGAGAAATTATTTACGTGAGCAAATTCAACGCCGGCTTGAGATATTCCGTAACCTTCCCGATACCGATGCGGAATATAAAAATCAATTTTTTCCGGATCATAAATTTTGCAGAGGAATTGATACATACAGGCAACGGATGTGGTACCGTCTACATCATAATCGCCAAAGACTAAAATTTTTTCATTGCTTTCAACTGCTGCAAGGATTCGCTTTACAGCTTTCAACATGTCCTTCATCAGCCATGGGTCGTGGAGATTTTCCAACTTCGGTCGAAAAAAAGATTTTGACTTTTCAAACGAATCATATCCGCGTTGAATGAGTAACTGACAAAGTATCGGGTGAATGTTTAATTCTGCTCGAAGCTGTTCAACGGCATCCTTGTCGGGTTGTATTACTTTCCAACGTTTTTGCATGTGCGAAAACTCCTCTTAATTAAAATTTCCGATCAGTTGTATAGCGAACTAATTCTTCAAGTGCTTTTTTTACTTCTTCATTTTCGAATTCATGAAGAATTTCCAGGGCCTCGTCTCGGTATGCATTCATTTTTTTTTGAGCGTAAGCGATTCCGCCGGAATCTTTAACTACATCGATCACTTCCTGGACTTTTTTCTTATCCTTGTTATTATTCTTAATTATATAGATAAGATTTCTTTTCACTGATGGGCTAACGTTGTTGAGTGTATAAATGAGTGGAAGCGTAAGTTTTTTTTCTTTGATATCGTTGCCGGTTGGTTTTCCGACTTCTTCATTTCCATAATCAAATAAATCATCTTTGATTTGAAATGCCATGCCTGTTTTCTCACCAAACAACCGCATTTTCTGGGTGGCAACTTCATCTTGTGTTGCGGAAAACGCTCCCGCGGCGCAGCCAGAAGCTAGCAGGGATGCAGTTTTACCCTTGATGATCGTATAGTAGACGTCCTCATTAAGGTTTAGTGTTCGCGATTTTTCCATCTGGAGAAGTTCACCCTCGCTCATTTGTGCAACAGCTTCAGAAAGGATCTGAAGTACTCTAAAATCAGCATTATTTAATGAAAGAAGGAGGCCTTTGGCTAGAAGATAATCCCCAACCAGTACCGAAATCTTTGTTTTCCAGAGCGCATATGTGGAAAAGAAACCCCGTCGCTCCAGCGATTCATCAACAACATCATCATGGACGAGTGTGGCTGTATGAAGTAATTCTACGAGTGATGCTGCGCGATAAGTTGACTCGGTAACATCTCCACAAAGTTTAGCACACAGCATAACAAACATGGGTCTAAGTTGTTTGCCTTTACGGTTGACAATGAAACGCATAATGCGATCCAGTAGCGGAACCTGGCTTTTTACAGCCTCCTTGAACTTCCCATCAAACACAACCAGTTCTTCCCGTAATATTGCTTGCGATAGTTTCATTTATTGAAAGATTCCCAAATTACTATTTTGAATGTTAAAAGGCCGGAGCATCTTATTTGGTCCAAAAATTGTCTTAACCGTATGAACAACAATTCAATATTAGAGGTCTTGCACGGTTAAAAAAATTTGTTAATTGGCAACCAATCAATATTTTTGCACAAATTCGTCATTTCGCATCTATTAATCCTTCACATAAAAATCAGTTATGGCAAGCAAAAAGTATTTTAGTTTATTTCTCTTAATGTGCCTGTTTTCGTATGGCTCCTTTGCGCAGATCAGCGGGAGTTACGATGTACTGGACTCCTCTGTAGTGCCCGCCAAGCGATTGCCTCAGCATTCAGAATTTATGGCCAATGCGTATCCATTCCCAGCCAAACCCCGCAATCAGTGGGAAATTGGTGTGAAGGTGGGATCATTTGCGATCGCCGGTGATGTAAGAAGCCGCCTCCCAGGAATCGGAGCCGGAATTCACGTTCGTAAAGCGTTAGGTTATGTCTTCTCACTTCGTGGAGAAGCTGGTTTCGGTATTGCTAAAGGTTTAAACTTTAGCCCTTCAACCGGTTACAAAAGAAACAGCGCATGGGTTAATGCCTACGCGCCAGGTGGAGTGGTACCAACAACAAATGTTTATTACAACTACAAAACAAATATATACGAGCTGAGCCTTCAGGGAGTTGCAACACTGAACAACATCCGTTTTCATAAAGCAAAATCCGGGTTCAATGCTTATGTATTTGGTGGGATTGGCGGTATGATTTACGACACAAAAATCGACGCTTTAAACGGCAACACTCCATATAATTTCAGTGGCATACCTGCAGGTGGATACTCTGAAAGAAAGGATATTAAAAAAGCCCTGAAAGATTTGTTGGACGGTGATTATGAAACTGAAGGTGAGAAAGATGGTCTTCAGCCAGAGTTGTTCGATAAACCCTTCCGCCCTGCTTTTGTAATGGGTGGTGGCGTTCAGTTCAAATTGAATAAAAAATTGAGTCTTGCGATTGAAGATAAATTCACTGTCGTAAAAACTGACCTTCTTGACGGCCAACAATGGCAGGAAGGATGGCCAGAAGGACCATCTCAAACAAGAGATTTTGACTCTTATAACTTTATTTCTTTAGGTCTGAATATCGCAGTAGGTGCGAAAGCTGTTGAGCCACTCTGGTGGGTTAATCCATTGGATTATGCGTATAACGAGATCAACAAGCCACGTCACATGAAACTTCCAAAACCAGTTTTGGATGATGCTGACGCTGACGGAATCACTGATCAGTTTGACAACGAACCTAACACACCTGCTGGTGCTCCAGTTGATTCTCATGGTGTAAGCCGTGATACAGATGGTGATGGTGTTCCTGACTATAAGGACAAGGAATTGGTAACTCCAACTCAGTGTCAGCCAGTTGATGCTGATGGTGTTGGTAAATGCCCAGAACCAGACTGCTGTAAAGCGCTTAGAGATTCAATGGCTAATTGGACTCCACGCAGCAAGTGTAATATTGGTGCTTTGCCAAGCATTACGTTCAAAGGCAAGTCTGTTACACTGAATAATGACGCGAAGGCGCTTCTTGCAAGTGTTGCTCAAAAAGTTCGTGATAATGCTGATTGTCGTATCGCAGTTGTTGGATATTGCGCATCTAGCAAATCTGAGCAGCAATTAAGCTGGGATCGTGTAAACGCGATCATCAACTACCTGATTGATAAAGAATCGATCAACCCCGATCGTTTCGTATTCAAATATGGTCAGGAAGGTGGCGATTGCAACACGGTTGACTTACAGGATGGTACCGGTGATGAAGGTCCGACTACTGTTCCTGCTCCGCATCCACAGCTTCGTCGTAAAGGATAATACTTTTTGCCTTATTATAGTAGACCTCCCGTCCTGGACGGGAGGTTTTACATTATATTAACGCCGTGCTTTTGGGCAAGCATTCCTTTCCTTTCATTTTTGCAGCTAATACCTTAACTTTGCCAACCTTTATGCGTTTTACCCTTTTTGTATTTATTGCCCTTATCGGATTGAGCTCGTGCACAGAGTTTACCAAAGTTCAAAAGAGCACGGACTATGATTACAAGCTAAGAATGGCGGATAAATATTACGTCAACAAGAAATACAATTACGCGCAGCAACTGTATGAAGAATTGTTTCCATTATTGAAGGGGCAGCCACAGTTTGAGGATGTTTTTTACAAATTTGCTTATTGCTCTTATTATCTAAAGGATTGGTTACAAGCTGAAAATCTGTTCAAACAATTTACAGAGGTATTTCCGACCAGCCCAAGAGCAGAGGAGATGGAATATATGCGGGCCTATACTTATTACAGGCAGTCACCAAAGCAAGACCTCGATCAAACGAATACGCAGAAGACGATTGGATTAATGCAGACCTTTATCAATACGCACCCAGGTTCACCGCGTATAAAGGAAGCGACGCAAATCATCGATTTATGCCGGGTAAAGCTGGAATTGAAGGAAGCAAAAAGCGCCGAACTTTATTATACCTTGGGTCATTATCGTGCATCGGCAATAGCTTTTACAAGTTTGATGAATGATTTTCCGGATTCGGAGAAAAGTGAAGATTATAAGCTGCAGGTTATTAAATCATATTATCAGTTCGCATTGAATAGTGTGGATGATAAGAAAGCCGGTCGATTTGAACAAGTGGTCAATGAATGTAACGAATTCAATGATCGTTTTCCGGAAAGTACATTGCTGAAAGAGGTGGAACGTTATCAGAATTTATCGCAAAACAACATTAAAGCTATCCAAAATGAGCAGGTTAAGAAGACAAATTAGTTCCACCACTGCAAACGTGGCTGAAACAAAAGATCTGAACGTTATCAAAAATAAAACTGGTAATGTTTATGAATCAATTTCCATTATCGCCAAACGCGCTAATCAGATCAATATAACGTTGAAAGAGGAATTGCATAATAAACTTGAAGAGTTTGCAAGTCATACAGACAGCCTTGAGGAAATTCATGAGAACAAGGAGCAGATCGAAATCTCCCGCGCTTATGAAAGAATGCCGAATCCGGCTTTGCTTGCAACACAGGAGTTTTTGGAAGATAAAATCTACCACCGTAAGAACGAAGATGACCTTTTCAGCTAAGCACTGAATAGTTGCAGAATACGTACTTGAAGCGACAGCGTTGGAAGACACTGTCGCTTTTATTATGTGTCGGATCGTTTACCTTAAAAGAATTACTTTTATTTTATGTTGACCGGAAAAAAAATACTTATCGGCATTACGGGCAGTATTGCCGCTTACAAAATTATTCTCCTTGTCCGATTGCTAGTAAAGCAAGGTGCAGAAGTCCGGTTGATTCTTACTCCTGCTGCCCGCGATTTTGTTTCGCCGCTCACTCTTTCAACGCTATCTAAAAACCCGGTGATTAGCGACCTGTTTAATGAAAGCTCATGGAGCAATCATGTGATGCTTGGTCGCTGGGCAGATGTTTTGCTTGTTGCTCCGCTCAGCTGTAATACTCTTGCCAAGATGGCGAATGGCCATTGTGATAACATGCTTTTGGCGACCTACCTTTCAGCAACCTGCCCTGTGTGTGTTGCGCCTGCCATGGATGAAGATATGTGGCATCATCCAACCACGAAATTGAATCTCGATAAATTATCCTCGTTTGGAAACAAAGTAATCCCTGTTGAGAAAGGGGAGCTTGCGAGCGGGTTGTTTGGCGATGGTCGCATGGCGGAGCCTGAAACAATCATTCAGTTTATAATCGATAATTTTTTTTTGACCCGGGATCTCGAGGGTAAAAAAGCACTCGTTACTGCCGGTCCAACATTTGAACCCATTGATCCCGTCCGATTTATTGGCAATCATTCATCAGGAAAAATGGGTGCCGCTTTGTGTGAGGAATTGGCGAAGCGCGGCGCGTCGGTCGATTTAGTAATGGGCCCATCCCCAATTCAATTTGATTCACCGAACATCAATGTCCGAAGGGTTCAAACCGCGGAAGAAATGTATAATCAGTGCGTACAGTTATTCCCGACGGCTGATGTTACAATTATGTCTGCAGCAGTGGCAGATTATACACCGATAAAGAAGGCCGAGGAAAAAATCAAAAAGGTAGAAGATCAGTTTAGCATTGAACTCACTAAAACAAAGGACATTTTAAAAAGCCTTGGCGAAAAGAAACACAACGGTCAGCTCTTAGTAGGCTTTGCTTTGGAAACTCGAAATGAAAGGGAATATGCCCTGCAAAAGTTGACAAAAAAGAATGCCGACTTAATCGTATTGAACTCCCTCAATGATGAAGGGGCAGGCTTTGGATATGATACCAACAAAATCACAATTTTCGAGAAAAACGGCACCGAGCTTAGCTATGAACGGAAGCCCAAGCAACAAGTAGCGAGGGATATCGTTGATAGAATTGTAAAAATGCTATATGCTTAGAAAATCTTTTTTACTGATGGTAATTATCTGTGCGAGCGCCACTGGGTTCAGCCAGGAGCTAACGGCGCGACTATCCGTTAACGCCGGCCAGGTTAGTAGC
>JACMLR010000187.1 GCA_014379515.1 Chitinophagaceae bacterium | reverse complement strand
AGGTTGGCTTAACATCACCAGGAATAATTGGAGCAGATGTTTGTCATCTCAATCTTCATAAAACATTTTCGATTCCACATGGCGGGGGTGGCCCGGGGATGGGTCCTATCTGCGTTAAAAAACATCTGGCACCTTATCTTTCTTCGCATGCAGAAATCGACGCAAGCCCATCCGCCGAAAATGAGAAAGGGTTTGGTGCAGTAAGTGCTGCCCCGTTTGGCAGCGCATCCATTTTGCTGATTAGTTACGCGTATATCCGACTACTCGGAGCGGAAGGTGTTCGCCAGGCAACCGAGTATGCAATACTCAATGCCAATTATATGAAGGCAAGACTCGAAAACGATTTCGATATTTTATATACAGGGGTACAAGGGACATGTGCACACGAATTCATCGTGGATCTGCGCCCATTTAAAGCAAGCGCAGGAATCGAAGCAGAAGACGTTGCGAAGCGTTTAATGGATTATGGATTTCACGCACCCACCATGAGCTTTCCAGTTGTTGGAACGATAATGATTGAACCGACAGAAAGCGAAGACAAAGGTGAGCTTGATCGTTTTTGCGATGCACTGCTTAGCATTCGCGCAGAGATCAAAGCGATTGAGGAGGGAGTAGCCGATAAAAAAGACAATCCACTTAAAAACGCGCCGCATACACAGATTGCGGTTATTGCGGATGACTGGAAGCATCCTTACTCGCGAACAACGGCGGCGTTTCCATTGCCTTATGTTCACACAAATAAGTTCTGGCCCTCTGTAGCAAGAGTGAATAATACAAATGGGGATCGCAATCTCATTTGCGTTTGCGAACCCACCGAAAGTTATATGGAAGAAGAAGCATAACTCTTTTGAAATTTCATCGAAACCCTTCAGCGATTATAGGTTACTGAAGGGTTTTTTTATTGTAGAGATGGAGCGGTATTGTTTTTGTATTTGTTCTGTTGCACCTCATTCAATTTAATTATATGAAAGAACTCATTCGCGACAATGCCCACATTAATTACCGAATTGCAGGGTCAGGTGATACAACCCTGGTCTTTGTTCATGGTTCATATATCGATCAATCTTACTGGTATGACCAGGTCACTTTTTTTAGCGGGCGGTATACCGTTGTGACAATGGATTTGCCGGGTCACGGACTTTCAGGAAATGATCGTGCTGACTGGTCGCTCGACGGCTTTGCTCAGGACGTGGCAATGCTGATAGCGGAACTTGGACTGAAGAATGTAATCCTGGTCGGCCATTCGATGGGTGCTGAAATCAACCTGATCGCTGCAACAACGCACAAGGCACCGATTCTCGGAATGATCGCGGTCGAGTTTTTCAAGAACGCGGCAACTCCCCTCCCGGAGGAACATCAGCCAATGCTGGAAAAAATAAAAGCTGATCTGAAAACGAAGTTTGTTGAGACCAATGAGCAGTACGTAAAAATGTTTCTTGTCACAAAAGAAACACCAGATGCGATCGTTCGAAAAGTAATTGCAGATTACAAGAGTGCGTTTGAACCAATGGGGCAACGAATCATGTCTGATATTTTTGACGGTTATAAAATTGAACAGAAGCTCTTTCCGCAGCTGCAACAGAAATTATATCTAATCAACGTCAATTATATGCCGACGAATCAAGAACCCTTGAAACAGTATCTTCCGAATGGGTTTGAACTTACAGAAATTAAGGGTACTTCTCATTTCCCAATGATTGAGAATGCGGTTGAATTGAACAACGCATTGGATTTGGCGGTTAGCAACATTCTGGCTTCTAAGTAGCGCATCAACTGTATTTGCTATTTGTGTTTATCTTCGGCCTTTACTGCTTTGTAAAGGATAAATTATGTTCAACAATAAAGTTGTATGGATTACAGGTGCGTCTTCCGGAATTGGTGAAGCCCTCGTTGGTGCGTGTGCGGCTGCAGGTGCACGTGTCGTTCTATCATCGAGACGTGAATCAGAATTGTTGCGGGTACAGCAGGCGGCCGGATTAAGTTCCGACACCTCGCTGGTTCTTCCAATGGATATGAGCCTGCGGGATGACTTCAATACACAGACGCAACTGGTGATTAGTAAATTTGGATCGATTGATTTTCTGTTTCATGTAGCAGGTATCAGCCAGCGCTCGTTGGTAAAAGACACGTCGATTGAAATTGATGAGAAATTGATGTGGGTGAATTTTCTTTCTGTCGTTGCTCTAACAAAAGCCGTATTACCGCAATTTCTAAAGCAACAAAGCGGACATATATTAGTTATGAGTAGTCTCGTTGGCAAGTTTGGCACACCAATGCGGTCAGCCTATTCTGCATCGAAACATGCGCTCCATGGCTATTTCGAATCGTTGCGGGCTGAAGTTTGGAAACAAAACATTTATGTTACGATTGCATGTCCTGGTTATATTAAAACAAATATTTCATTGAATGCTGTAAATGCAAGTGGTGGAAAATATGGCAAGATGGACGAGAACCAGGCGAGTGGAATGTCTGCTGATGAATGCGCCCGCAAAATTCTGAATGGGGTACGCAAACACAAGAAAGAAATCCTGATTGGCGGAAAGGAAATTCTTGGTGTTTATTTGAAACGATTCTTTCCGGGTCTGTTATGGTTGAAAATTCGGGATTATAATATTGCGGCGAAGAGTTAGACCGAAAGAAGCAATGTTGTTGTAAAAACAAATCGCACTATAACTTCGAGAGTATTATGACTATCAGGAACGAAGATCATCAGGGCGATTCAAAAGCACCAGGT